>NZ_JXYY01000053.1:0-7638 GCF_016082235.1 Spiroplasma sp. hyd1 | reverse complement strand
ATTGCTATTATCGGTCATTTTAAAGCACTTAAATCATTTCCTCTCGCTTCGGGATTATCAGCATTTCGCATTATTGAAATTAAAATAATAATTAATTTTCAAATTGCAAAAATAACCGCTAAACCCATAAATACCCCAAAAACAACATTACTTCATAATATAACAACATCCATTATTCCACTAAAATCTGCTGTGTTGTTTGATTTCATATTTTCGTCCTCCTTTGTTATTTTAAAAATTTGCTTTTACTTAATTTGTTTCTTTTTTGATAATAAATATTTTTTCTTTTTTTGATAATATTGTTGTTGATTATTAAAGTAATTTTTAATATTGTTTTTCTTAGTCATTTTTTTCTTTCCTTTCGAAAGGTAAGTAAAATAAATGCAATAATAATTCACCAATCATAAAATCACAATCAATTCCAAGGGTAATTAAAAATAAAATAGGGGAAAATAATAGCAACAAAATTCCAATAATAATTGTTAAAGGATATAAAAGTCATTTTCACCAAACTTTTTTCTTATTTTGCATCTTTAATTTTTCCTTTCTATTTGAAATATTGCTGTAAATATTTTTTCTAACACATCAACAACAATGCTATTACCAGCTTGTTTATAAAGTTGGGTTTCTGAAACAACTTTGCTTGCTTTATCAAAGTCTTTATTACTAAATCCCATTAATAATCAACATTCTCGTGGAGTTAAAACTCGTAAAAAGTATTCTTTTTCATCAATTAAAAAAGATAGTATTTTACTACTATCTTGTTGTTGTCTTTTATTAGACTTCTTGCGATACCCTTTTTTATTAAAATATTATTATAAAATATAATTTATGAGGACATAAAAATATGAACAATAATAAATTTAATACTCTTAATGATAGAGAATGGTTAAGATTAACAGGAATAAAAAAATCCACTTTTAATAAAATGTTAGATATTTTAAAAGTTGCTGAAATAGAAAAATTTAAAAAAGGTGGTAAAACTAATAAATTATCATTAGAAAATAGATTATTGATGACTTTATTATATTGACGAGAATATCAGACTTATTTTCATCTTGGTAAAAGTTTTGATATTAGTGAGGCTAATTGTTATCGTAATATTAAGTGAATTGAAGATATTTTAATTAAAAACTCTGATTTTCAACAACTTGCTGGTAAAAAAGCACTAATAAATGATTATTTTAATGATAAAACTATTATTATTGATGCTACCGAAACTCCAATCCAACGCCCAAAAAAAGACAAAAACAATCTTATTCTGGTAAAAAGAAAAAACACACGATCAAAACACAAGTAATTATCGAACAAGAAACCAAAAAAATTATTGCAACAAGTTTTTCGCTCGGAAAAAAACATGATTATGCTTTATTTAAAGAATCAAAAATCCCAATTTTAAAAAATACCAAATTAATAGTTGATAGTGGTTATCAAGGAATACAAAAAAATCACAATAATGTTCTAATACCTACAAAGAAAACAAAGAAAAACCCTTTAAACAAAGAACAAAAGCAATATAATAGACTAGTTTCAAAAATGAGAATTATTATTGAAAATATTTTTGCTATTCTTAAAAAATTTAAAATTATTACAGAAAAATATCGTAATCGAAGAAAAAGATTTGGTTTAAGATTTAATTTAATTGCCTCAATTTATAATTTACAATTATTATATTTAACATAAAATATTTATTTAAAATTAAATAATTTAAATAATAAATTAATTTTTCGTTGTGGAAAAATATTAAATTTTTAAATAAAAAACATAATTAATTAAAATTATATTTTTCTATTAGTATCTTTTTTACAAATATTTGCAATTTTTTAACAAGTAATGCAAGAAGTCTATTATCAATCATAATTTTATTGACATTACTTGCTGCAATTGTTCCCATATAATTATTTTCTGTTTTTCAAAACCGATTATATGATCCATTAATTAGCAAACCATCTTTTGCTCGTGGTAAAACAATAAAATTACCATAATCCTTAATTGGCAATGCAATTTGTGGTGGTCTCCCGTGTCCTGTTGTAATGGTTGAAATAAGATTATTTTTTGTTATATCATTAAAAATATTAACTTGATTATAATTTCTCAAATTAATCATTAATTTTCCATCATTAAGTTTTTTTATATCATTGGGAATTGCAATAATTCCTGCGTTTCCTCATCGCATTTGTTTTGTTGTAATTGTATAAGAGCATTGTTGAATGATTTTAAGTTTATTGTTTTCAATTGCTTTTTTCATTGATTCTTGTCTAATAAAATATTTTTCATTTACATTGTTTTCTAAAATATCTTTTACTAAAAATTTTAAATTACAAGGTTGGGGATATTGAAATTTAAAGTCTTGCTTTAATGTTGAAATCATAAATAATCGTTTTCTATTTTGGGGAATTCCATAATCTTTGGCATTCATTGTAAAATATTGGTTATGATATCCTAATTTATTAAGTTGATTTTGTAGATTTTGAAATCCAACAAAAAACTTTTTGCTTAATAAATTTGGTACATTTTCCATTAAAAGATATTGGGGTTTTGTTGGCATTGTTTGTATTAAATCAACAACTTTGTAAGCCAAACCACTTCGCTCGCCACTTAATCCTTGCCCATTATTATTAGCATTTGAAATATCTTGGCACGGAAATGATCAAGTTATTAAATCAGCACACGGTAAAGTTTCTAATTTAGTAATATCACCTAAATTAGGGGTTTCATAATCATTAAAAATAGCTCGGTATGATTTTTCTGCGTATTTATCGTTATCACAAAAAGAAATTACTTTGTGTTTAATTCCAATCTTTTCTAATGCTTTTCTTTGACTTCCAATCCCAGCAAATAATTCAATTACTTTAAGCATAATAAACCATCATTCTTCTAATTTTTCTTTTATCTAAAATGATTCATGGATTGGGATATCTATAAGAACAAAAAAATAATATACGGATATTGTTTTTATTATAAATATTATGAATATATTTACAAAACGGACAATTAATCATTGCTGCACCTCTTTCTAAAAAACAAGATATTAATTATCTTGTTTTATGTTATTTTCATTATTTTTGTTTTTTTTATTTTCAATTAATTGTCAAATTTCAAAACAAATACACAATATAAGTCCGCCACTAATTACAATGTTAAAAACACAAATTACAACATAAACACAAAGACTTGCACTATCATTTATTCATCCCCTACATAAAATTAAAAATGTAGTCATTAAAACACACATTATAATTGATAGGAAACTAATAAATAATTTTAATAAATTAATTTCTTTTAAAAATTTTTTCACATTAAATCATTCCCTTCTTAATTTCTTTTAACTTCATCCAAAATAATTTTTGCATCTTTAATTTTTGTATTTATTTTTTCTAAATCTTTCTGATTAAAATCACTATTTTTAATTTCGCTTAATAAATTTAAAGCACTATTTAAGTTGTTTATTTGTTTTTCTAACAACTTAATTGCTTGTTGTTTTTGTTCGTCTGTAAACTCATTTTCTTTTTGACATAGTAAAATTTGATATTCACAATTATTTAGTTCCGATATTTTAAGCAATTTTTCTGCTTGTGTTTGTTTTAGTTCTGTTTGATAATCTTCTTCAATTTCATAGTCATTTTTACTATTTTCAATTTCTTTAATTACTTCATCATATTCTTTAATTTCTGCTGTAATTTCTTGTTTTAATTTTTCATAGTAAAAAATGTCTTTAATTTTTTGTTCTTTGGGTTTTGTTGGTGGTAATCATGGTTTATTATTACCGATATTTCCACAACTAATCAATGGCATTGTACTTCCACACGACAACGAAAATATTGATAACAAACTAAGTAATTTTTTCATATTTGTTGTATCCTAAATAAAAACCATTATCTCAATAATTAGGATTATCAATATTTTCTAAATCTTTTAGTAATTGTTTTAGTTCTGTTTCTGTTAATTTTCGCTGTGTTGTTTTGTTATCATAATGATTGTTATATTCATTTAGTAAATCATTATTAGCATTAATTTTGTTTTGCGAATTAAACTGTTTTTTGTTTTCTTGTTTTAATTTTTCAAAAGTTAAAAGTAAATTTTTTCCCACAATATTACCATTTTTATTATTGATACTACTATGAACCATATAATTTTTATTTTCATCAATTTCTAAACTAAAATAATTTTGATAACTTGATAAACCTAAACCATTTTTATCTCAAACAACGCAATCTTTTTGTTTGTTTATTAAAATATGAGTTTTATTATTTATTTCTTGTGAAATTAAATTTTGGTTTAAATAAATTTTTTTTATCACATTTAACACCTCCCTTTATTTTTTACATTTTTGGCATTTATAGAATTTATTAAGCGTTAATCATTCTGAATTTAAAATAGTGAACTCTTGTTCACATCTAATACAGTCAATAATTATATTCTCATTAAACCTTGCTTTTGGTTTTGAATAATCTTTTTTTATGATAATCACCTCGCTTTTTTTGCTTTTAATTTTATTTTTTATAAAATTAATATCCAATAGTAGTTTAAAAATAAATAATTAAACCATAGAACCACTTCTTAACGAATTGGTTCTATATTTTTGTCTGGCTCTTTTTTTCAATTAATATCAGATAAATGATTTACCACTGTATAACCAAATTTATCTTCAACATAAATTTCTATAATTTCATTTCACGATTTTTCTTGTAATTCTTTAAACTTTTTTGTTAAATATTCATCAATATCTTTTATATTATCAATTGTTCCACTTGATCAACAATATCCTGTTCAATATTGTTCTAAACCAAATTTATATCAAAAGTTTTCTTTTTCTTCATGATCGGTATTTTTTGAAATTAAATCCGTTATTTTATAATGATCTTTTATATTATCTGAATCTTTTATAACTAAATACATGTTTCATCCTCCTTACTAGGTAATTTGGCATAATTATTCCTCTAAACTTTCATATTTTTTATATTTAATAATACATCTAATATCTAAATTTAATATATTTCCATAATCTGAACAATTTTCATCATGTTCAAATTCATTAACTACTTTAAATAAATTATTATCATCGCAAAACTCCTCTGATTCACATTCATTACATTCAATATAGTGTAAAGTTATATCACTTTTCTTTAATTGATTATGCCGATACATTTCTAATTTATCTCTGTCTGATAACAAGATTCCATATTCTTTATCTTTTTCAGCAAGTTGGTTTTTAAGTACTTGATTTTCTTTTTCTAACTTTTCATATTTAATTCATTCTGTTATTGTCATTATTTATCCTCCATTTCCAATATAACAATCGCCGTCTATTTTATAAAATATTAAGTTTTAAAAAACTAAAATTTTAATATTCAGTGTAATAAACATCTTCAAATCATTCTGTTTTTTCACGATGGTTAACTTTGTGAAACTGCTTTGGTGTTCCACATTTTTTACATTTAATAAAAGTATTTTTAGACATATTTTTCATCCCTCTTCTTTTTTATTTCTGATAAATAAAAACCAACTAATTTTAATAAATAGTTGGTTTAATTTTTTTATCGTATTTAATTTAAAATATTTTCAATATTATTAACTTTATCAATTAAAGCTTCCATAATTTGTTCTAAATTACTTAAATTGTTTTCTGTTGTTGTTTTAATTTCGTTAATTAAATCACTAATTGTATTTTTGATATTATTTTCAACCATATAATTTCTCCTTTCTAATTTTTAATATTAAAAATTCATCATTTATTTTTCTTAAAAATTAATTTTTTAATAATTTGATGGTTATTTTGGCATTGTAAAGTCAAAAATCAAAGGTTAGCATTTATTTTTTGTTTCTTAATAAATTTTAATCTTGATAAGCAATGCCGAGCATACTTTTTACAATATCAGCCACCTTTTCTGTTTTTGGTTAATTTTGTAAAGTACTCATTGATATAACACTGACATTTATTAATTAATACTGTCTTATTTGTTAATTTAATTTTTAACTCTTTTCAACAGAGTTCTTTTAAAGACACTTTCAAAACCTCCTTATAAATAGTAAGATTTCTAAATTTTTTTATTGTGGAACACTAACTCTTTAACTATTGCAAGTTAAAGATTTATCCCCAAACCACAATAACTCTTTTATATTGCCTAAAAGAATTTCCTACATTGTATCGTAGCGGTACGGTGCCCCCTATATTGTTTATCCTCGCTTGCTTGGTTTAACGACATTCCAAGTAGGAGAGTTTTATTTAGTTGGTTTGGCTATTGTTTTCTTAAACTAAGCAAGGTTAACGACAATTTTAACCTAATTAAAAAAGATAGAATTTTATATCTATCTTTTCCTTAGTTTTTGGAAATTTTATACCAACCGAATATTTTATGCGGTCAAATTATATAAAGATTTTAAAATTACTCATAAAACAAAATTAAATAAATTAACTGCTAGTGACTATCCTACTTTATCGGATTTGTTTGTTTTAATTGAAAAACAAGAAAAAAGCGAACAAAACAAATCACATTTATACAATGTTTTATGAAAACTTGCCAAAGGAGCCGATGGTGCTTTGTGAAACGGAATAAGTACCCTGTCGCTAAAAAGTGATTTNATTGTTTTTGATACNCANGAATTAACAGCAAACAAAAACCGACAAAANGCCCAATTGTTTTTAATGCTTTCCTTTTTGGATAAGGTGGTAAAACAAAACAAAGCCAAAAACCAAGCATTACCAATTGCTGAACAACAATGAATTTGTATTGCCATTGATGAAGCACACTTGTTGATTAATGAAAACAATACCTTAGCGTTGAATTTCTTGTTTGAAATGACAAAACGGATTCGGAAATATAACGGTATTTTGTATATTATGACGCAAAATATCAATGATTTTATGGGTAATGCCAATATTAAAACCCAAGCCCAAGGAATAATAAATAACTGTTTATATCAGTTTGTTCATCATTTAGCGGCGAGCGATTTACAAGATTATGATAATTTAATTGCCTCAAGTGGGCGGTTAAATCAATATCAAAAAGATACGCTTGCAACCGCTCCAACGGGAACATGTCTGTTTTCGATTGGTNCTAATAACCGAATGTTATTAAATGTTGAAGCAAGCGAAATAGAACAAGAAACTTTTAGTTAGGAGGTAAATTTATGTCTAAAATAAAACAATATTATCAAAAACTTAATAAATTGCAAAAAGTAATCTTTTGAATTATTTTTGCTGTATTAANNTTTTTCTTGTTTGTTGCGTTAATTAATATTGTGATTGCTCTTGGCTATGCGGGAATAAAACTAAANGCNNTTACTTGACAAACNTTTTCAACTGCTTATNNNAAAGATATTTGNTTTAAAATTTCAGCAATTATNNGCANTATCGNTGTGNTTGTCNTTGNTGGTTTTATTGGTTATCAGAAATGACANCATTTTGATATGTTTGCTTATGAACAAAAAAAGAAAGCGAAAAGAAAAGAGCAAGAATTTAAACAAATTCAACAAAGTAATTTGCTTAATTTAAACAAAAACTTTGGTTTAATAAAATCAAATTTATCTCAACATACTTTGTTGGTCGGAACAACGGGAAGCGGTAAAACAACGACATTAATGCAAATTATAAAAGAGTTAAGGTTTAAATTTCGAGAAATAACCATAATTATTGAT
>NZ_JXYY01000052.1:0-7933 GCF_016082235.1 Spiroplasma sp. hyd1 | reverse complement strand
AACCGAAAGTTGAAAAAATGAATAGAGATATTAGAGAATATTTACCTAAGGGAACTGATTCTAATCAAATTACTCAAAAAGAAATTAATAAAGTTATGAAAATTATTAATGAGAAACCACGACCGAGTTTGGGCTGATTATCCTCCAAAGAGGTATTTTTACAAAATATTCAGTAATTAAATTATTAATTTTAGATTTTTAACAAAAATCATTTTTTGTGGTGCTGAAATAACTACATAATTTAAAAAAATAGTTGCATTTTTTAATAAAAGATATATTATCAAATTAATAAGGGCTAATTGTCCTACTTGCATCTTTACTTTACATTATAAATAGTTTAGCAAATTAAATACTGAGATTTAAAATTCTTATTCATATTCTTCTATTTTTATTACAATTATTAAATTTAATGATTTTTTGTATTTAATTAAATATTTTATTCTATCTTTTTCTTATAAATATTTGCATTTTTATTAATAAAGTATTATAATGATTGTGTAATTAAAAAAGGAGAAGAAAGAGCACAATTGTGCTCTTTCTTTAATGCCAACAATTTTAATTATGATAGTTTAAGAAAGGATGGTGTTGCATGGCAGAATTTACTAAACAGCAAGCACAGTTAAAAACAGCTTTGGAAAATTATTTATTAAAACAAAATTTAACATTATTTGCAATTAATTACTTACAAGATTTTGGAACTAATGTTGTGCAAATATTAATTGAAGATCAAACAACAGTGCTTGATTTAGATCGGTTAACAATTATTAGTGAAGAAATTAATCATTTAGTTGATGAACTTCATTTGTTTGTAGAAGAATACTTGTTAGAAGTCTCAACACCAGGTGCTGAGCGACCATTACGAAATTGGGGTGAAGTGCAACAACAAGTTAAGCGTTATGTTTATTTTGAATTTATTGAGAAAGTTAATAATTTAACAGCAGTTAGTGGTGAATTAACAGCAGTTGATGAAAAACAAACAATAACGGTTACTTATTTTGTAAAAGGGGCTCGCAAAACCTTACAAACAACTTATCAAAACATTAAATTGGCGCGTTGTGCAGTTAAATTTTAAGAAAGGATATATTATAGCATGATTGATGGTGCAAAACTATTAGTAACAATTGATGAAATTGTTAATGAAAAACAAATTAGTCGCAATTTAATTTTGGAATCAATTAAAGAAGGAATTAAAAAGGCTTATGAAAAACATTTTGATCCAGAAGCAACAATTATTGTTGATATTGATCAAAAGACAGGTCAAATCAAAGTTGAAAAAGAATTAGCAGTTGTTAAAAAAGTTGAAGATGATTTGTTAGAAATTGGTTTAAAGGAAGCAAAAACAAAATATGGTGAGCAAATTACCGTTGATGATAAAGTTTATGAACCAGTTAATTCAGAAGAATTCTCACGGTTAGCAATTTTTCAAGTTGGTCAAATTATTAAACAACAAATTAAAGAAGCCGAAAAAGATTCAATTTTTGATGAATATATTGCGCAAAAAGGACATTTGATGACAGGAATTGTTATTGCGGCAGAAGAAAAATATTTATTAGTTGAAGTTGAACGAACATTTGCCTACATTTCTCGTCGCAATTTAATTTTTTCTGACAATTATGAAGTTGGACAACAAATTACTTTTTTAGCGGAAGATATTGTTAAATCAAAAAATGCCGGGCAAATTACTGGTTCACGAACAAGTAATGATTTCTTATATCGTTTACTAGAACGTGAAATTCCTGAAATTTTTGAACAGGTAATTGAAGTCAAAGCAATTGCTCGTGACCCTGGTCGCCGTAGTAAAATTGCTGTTTATAGTACGAATGAAAACATTGATCCCATTGGCGCTTGTGTCGGAAGTAGGGGTAGTCGAATTAATAAAGTCACTGCTGAATTACAAGATGAAAAAATTGATATTTGTATTTATGATGACAATAGTCAACAATTTATCATTAATTCCTTATCACCAGTTAAAGTAATTTCAATTACAACTAATGATGAGGGCAAAGAAGCTGATGTTGTCGTTCCTGATGAACAATTGTCATTAGCAATTGGAAAAGGTGGGAGTGCGGCTAAATTAGTAGCGAAGTTAACAAAATGAAAACTAAACATTATGAGTTATAGCGAAGCGTTAACAAACCAAATTGAAATTTTATGAAATGGAAATTTAACAAGTGAAGAATTGACTGCTTTACAAGTTAAGTTAAAAGATAAAATTAAAGGAAAATACTTAACAAACACCTCAGTCCCAACGGTTGAAATGACAGTAGATTTACCAGTTGAAGAATTTGAAATTATTGAAGAACAAATGGCCGAAGAAACAATGATTCTTAATGAAGAAGAATATCAAGTTGATGATTTATCGGAAGCTGCGCCAGAAGTGTTAGCCGAAGAAATTCAAGAAATTGAAAAAAACATTTCTTATTTTGAAAATGAACAATTAGAAAGTCAAGATGAGGATGAAGAAATTAATTATGATGATTACGATGATTATTATAATCAAGATAAATAATTAATTAGGAGGGATACAAATGGTAAACCAGAAACAAACGCCATTGCGAAAATGTGTTGTTTCACAACAAATGTTACCAAAAAAAGAATTGGTACGGATTGTGAAAACGCCAACTGGGGAAATCATCATTGATCCAACGGGAAAAGCAAATGGACGGGGGGCCTATTTGCGACCAACGTTAGAGATTTATGAAAAAGCAAAAAAAAATCACGCATTAGAGTGTGCTTTAAAAGTAAAGTTAACTGACGAGTTTTATGATATGTTATATCATGAAATTAACGAAGGGTGAGATTAAAAATGTTACAGCAGAAAGGTTATAGTTATCTAGGTTTAGCAAAAAAGGCCGGAAAACTAGTAACAGGAGCACTTTTATTAACAGCAATTAAACAACAAAAAATTTTTTTGGTGTTAAATAGTATTGATGGGGGAGCAACCCAAGCAAAAAAATATGAACAAAAATGTTTTTATTATCATATCCCTTATTTTAAATGTCTTGAACCAACATTAACTCAGCAAGCATTAGGAACCGAGAATGTTAAAACCCTGGGGATTAGTGATCGTCATCTTGCACAAAGTTTACTTACTTTATTAACAAATCAGGAAGAATAAAAAAGGAGGAGGGACAGATGAATAATCAAAAAAATAACAAGTCAAATAAAAAATCATTAGCAAAAAATCAGCGTCATCGAATTCAATCACAATTAAAAACAGTTGAAGCGCATATTAATGAGGGGGTTTTTGTTTATGCCGAAACATTAACAATTGCTGAATTTGCGGAAAAAATTAGTAAACCCGTTAGTGAAATTATTAAGTACTTTTTTGCAAAAGGGATTATGTTAAATCAAAATACTTATTTAAATGAAGACCAATTAGGGGAATTATGTTTAGAGTTTGGGTTAGATTTTAAACGTGAAAAATCAGTAACACACGAAAACTTAATTGAGAGTTTTGAAGTTAATGATGATGATACATCATTAGAAAAACGACCCCCAATTGTAACAATTATGGGGCATGTTGATCATGGGAAAACAACGTTATTAGATACAATTCGTAATACGAACGTTGTTAGTACTGAACATGGGGGAATCACCCAACACATTGGCGCTTATCAAATTAAGACTAAAAATAATGAAAAAATTACTTTTGTTGATACCCCGGGCCATGAAGCTTTTACCCAAATGCGAGCTCGTGGAAGTGCGGTAACAGATATTGTTGTTTTAGTCGTTGCTGCTGATGATGGTGTAATGTTACAAACGAAAGAAGCCATTGATCATGCCAAAGCAGCGGGAGTGCCGATTATTGTTTTTATTAATAAAATTGACAAAGTCGGAGCAAACTTAGATAATGTTATGATGCAATTATCACAAGAAGATTTAACTCCTGAAGAATGGGGGGGAACAGTTTCTTACGTTAAAGGAAGTGCAAAACAAAACCAAGGGATTGATGAGTTATTAGATACAATTTTACTAATGGCTGATTTAATGGAATTAAAAGCTAATCCAAATCGTTTTGCCTTAGGAACTGTTATTGAATCGCATTTAGATCGTGGGTTAGGACCAGTTGCAACTTTATTAGTTCAATCAGGAACCTTAAATATTAAAGATGCTTTAGTAGCAGGATGTATTTTTGGGTATGTTCGTGATTTATCTGATGAAAGTGGCAAAAAAATTAAGACAGCGGAACCTTCAACACCCGTTATTATTTATGGCTTAAATGAGGTTCCCAATGCGGGAGATCGTTTTATGGTCTTTCGTGATGAAAAATTAGCCCGTGAAATTGCCTTAAAACGAAAAGCAACGGTTACTATTAATAAGCGTTATAAAAATCAAGTTTTTTCGTTGGAAAGTTTATCTGAACAAATTAAAGATGGACAATTAAAACAAATTAATATTATTTTAAAAGCAGACACCCAAGGAACAGTTGAAGCAGTTAAATCAAGTTTACAAAAAATTAATATTGTGGGAGTTAAAATTAATGTTTTACGAGCAACTGTTGGGGCGATTTCCGAAAGTGATGTTACTTTAGGATTAGCAAGTCAAGCCTTTATTGTTGGTTTTAATGTTCGTCCAACTGCGCATGTGCGGAAAAAAGTCGAAGATGAAGGAGTGGAAATTCGTTTGCATACCATCATTTATAAGTTAACCGAAGAAATTATTGCCGCAGCTGAAGGAATGTTAGATCCTGAAATGGTTGAAGAAGTCTTAGGGCAAGCAGAAGTTCGTCAAATCTTCCATCATTCTGATATTGGGACAATTGCTGGTTGTCATGTCACAGATGGAGTAATTCCACGTAAATCACGAGTACGTATTTTACGTGATGGGGTTATTGTTTATGATGGTGAATTAGCCTCATTAAAACATGTTAAAGATGATATTAAAGAAGCAAAAGTTGGTGCTGAATGTGGGTTAACAATTAAGAATTATAATGATTTAAAAGAACAAGATGTGATTGAAGCATATATTGAGAAAGCTGTTACTAAGTAGCAGTTTTTTTGGGTTGTTTTATGTTATTTTTGGTTGTTTTTGGTTACAAAGGAGTTATAATAAGGATGGTCAGATGATGTTAAAAGAACAACGATGAGAAAAAATTTTAGCTTGTTTAGATGAACAACACTTAGTACTTGTTAATGATTTAATTACAAAATTACAGTTATCACCGACAACCTTATGTCGGGATTTAACAGAAATGGAACAACAAGGGTTATTAAAGCGTGTTCATGGTGGGGTTAAACTGCAAAAAGTCCGTGAATTTCGGTTAGAAGAACAATTAAACGAAAAGATTCAGCACCATGCTGAAGCAAAATATTTAATTGCGCAACAAGCAGTTAAAAAAATCAAACCAAAAATGTGGCTTTATTTAGATGCTGGTTCATCAACATTAGCGTTAATTAAGTTAATGCGACCAGATGATGACTTAGTTATTATTACAAATTCCATTTTTCATGTCAAATTACTAGCCTTAGCAGGGTTTAATAATGTTTATGTTTTAGGTGGTAAGTATAAGCACCAAACAGGGGCTTTAATTGGATGAGAAGCAGTTAGCACCTTGCAAAAGTATCACCTTGATTGTGCTTTCTTAGGGGTTAATGGGATTAGCGGTGCGAATTTATATACAACTGATCCTGAAGAAGCAATGATTAAAGCGGAGGTTATTAAATGTGCAAGCAAAAGTTATGTTCTAGCTGACAAGTCAAAATTTAACGTCAGATCATCAGTAAAATTTGCTTCACAGTCAGAAGTTGAAATTATTACAAATTAAGAGAAAGGAAGCAGTAGCAATAATTATGAAGATAATTGATTATTTTACCAAAACAACAACCTTCTTAAAAACGGCAGTTAAGGATCAAACGGCGGTTTTTGAAACCTTAGCAGAAGCGTTAGAAAATAGTAAAATTGTCACTGATAAAGGACAATTAATTAATGCGTTAGAAAAACGTGAAACAGAAGGTCCAACCGGAGTTGGTGATGGTTTAGCAATTCCCCATTGTTCAAGTAGTAGTGTTACAAAACCAGCAATTGCAATTATGACCCTTAAAAAGGCGGTTAATTGACAAAGCTTAGATCAAAAACCAGTCGATGTTATTTTTATGATTACAACCCCAGAAAAAGGGGGCGAACAACATTTACAAGCACTAGCGCAGCTTGCTAGTTTTTTAGGAAAAAGTGAAGTTGTTGTTAAAATTCGGGCTGCAAAAAGTTTTGCTGATATTATTGCCGCTTTTGTTGAACCAGCAGCAGAAAATAAAACAGAACCAAATTCTAATGGTTATTATGATGTTGTTGGGATTACAGCTTGTCCAACCGGAATTGCGCATACTTTTATGGCAAAAGAAAAAATGGAAGAAGCAGCAAAAGCAATGGGGTTAACAATTAAAGTGGAGACTCAAGGCCGTGGTGGTAATGAAAATGTTTTAACCGCCACGGATATTGCAAACGCAAAAGCAGTTATCCTTGGCATTGATAAAAAAATTACTGGGATGGACCGAATGAATGGTGTTTCATATTTGGAAACAAGTACAAAAGATGTTATTTATCATGGTTAAGAGGTTATCAATGATGCTCTTGTTGGAAAACGCTTAACTGTTGGAAAAGTTAGTAAAAGTGGCGCTGATGAAGTTGGAGAATTAAGTTTAAAAAACTTTAAAGATGTTACTAAAAACCTGCTGGGGGGGGTATCGCGAATGTTACCCTTTGTTGTTGCCGGGGGAATTATTTTAGGAATTGGATTTCTATTAGATTCGGGTAATACTGGGGGTAATTTTGGAATAACCCGAGATATTGCCGCTTGATTTTCGGGTTTAGGAAAAGTTATTTTTGGGATGATGGTCCCAATTTTGGGGGCTTATGTTTGTTACTCGATTGTTGGTCCCCAAGGATTATTACCAGGGATGACCGCGGGGTTAATTGCAAATGCGCCAGGAATGTTATATGATAGTTCAACTAAAACAGGATGAGCTAACACATGGGGGCGTTTATTCCCCGATTCAATCTCTAACTTTAATTCGGGATTTTTTGGGGCCTTAATTGGAGGATATCTTGTTGCCTTTGTTGTTTATGGGTGCCAAAAAGGATTTGCTCGTTTTCATCCATCAGTACGGGGGGTTCGTGACATTGTTTTAATTCCCGTATTAACCGCATTAGCAGCTGGTGTTTTAATGTTTGGCCTTAATATTCCCTTAGGTTACTTAAACTATGGCCTAGGAGAAGGGTTAAAAGCAATTGCGGATTATAATTTAAGTGCTTTAATTGGAATCATTATTGGGTTAATGATGGCCGCCGATATGGGAGGACCAATTAATAAAGCCGCTTATGTCTTTGGGACACTAACAATTGATGCAACCCAAAATGTTTATGCCGGAATTCGTTCAACCAATGGGGGAACCGTCTTTATGGCCGCCGCAATGTTAACAGGAATGGTACCACCATTAGCATTAGAATTATGTACGAGAATGTTTAAAAAATATTGAACTAAAAAAGATGTCGAACAAGGAAATACCAACTGATTCTTAGCAGCTTGCTTTATTACAGAAGGCGCTATTCCATTTGCTGCATCAGATCCAAAACGAACAATTCCATCAATTATGGTTGGAAGTGCTGTTTCTGGGGCAATTGTGAGTGGGTTTGGAGTAACTTTAGCAGCACCGCACGGTGGACTCTCTTTGTCTTTCCGTTATTACAAATTCAAGACAATGGTAAAAACTGGTTTACAATTAGTAACCATGGTGCTTCAATTGGGGTGGCAGTTTTAATTTCTGTTGTTGCCTTAATTATTGGTAGCTTTATTAGTGCTTTACTTCTTGGTTTTTGAAGAATGCATGCCTTAAAAGCGAAAAAAATTACGTTAGCAAGTTAAATTTATTAGTAGAAACCCAATAATTTGGGTTTTTATAATAGACTTCTTGCGATACCCTTTTTTATTAAAATA
>NZ_JXYY01000051.1:0-7946 GCF_016082235.1 Spiroplasma sp. hyd1 | reverse complement strand
CAAGAAGTGGGTGATTTTAACATATGCATGATGGTATTTTTTTAATTAATAAACCAGTTGGGAAAACAAGTCATCAAATTATTCAAGATATTAAAAAAACCTTGATGATTAAAAAAGTTGGCCATGCTGGAACTTTAGACCCTTTAGCAACAGGTCTTTTAGTGGTATTAGTGAATAATGCTACGAAAATGAGTGAATATTTGTTAACAGCAGATAAAGCTTATGATGTCGAAATGAAATTATTTGTTGAAACAGATACTGGTGATATTACTGGTAATGTTATTAAGGAAGAAACTCCCTTTAAACTGCGCAAAAAACAATTGAAAAAAATTTTTAGTGAATTTAATGGGTTTATGTATGAGCAATATCCGCCTAAATATTCTGCTATTAAAGTTAATGGGAAGAAACTCTATGAATATGCTCGGCGCGATGAAGAAGTTGAAATTAAACCACGAACAGTTACGATTAAGGAAATTAAGTTGAAAAAATATAATCATCATGACCATACCATTACCTTTAGTGTATTATGTACCAAAGGAACATATATTCGTAGTTTAGTTATTGATCTTGCTGCAAAATTAAATACAATTGCAACGGTTAAGAGTTTATGTCGAACACAATCAGGAAACTTTTTGTTATCGAAAGCAATTGCTCCAGAAGAAGTAAATTTTAATCGTTTAATTTCAATGTATGATGCCTTGTTTACAAATAAACAACAGTTGTTACTTTATCATTATGATGAAGAAATTAGACAAGGAAAACCAATTGTTATTATTAATCATACTGATCCAATTATTTTTATCATTGATAAAAACAAAAATGTTTTAGCAATTTATAAACATATTGGTAAACATGTTTATGCTTGTCAACGGGGATTATGGGCAAATATTGATACAAATCAACAACAAAAAATAGATAAGGATGATCATTATTAATGAAAATTTTAACATGAAATAAATTAGCTAATAATGAAGCAAAAATTGTTTCCTTAGGGCTATTTGATGGTTTTCATTTAGGGCATTTAAAACTAATTAATCGTTTAATGGAAATTAAAGCAGAACAAAATTTAGCGGCATTATTTTTTACAATGTCACAAAGTGTTACTGATTTTTTACATCAAACTGATACAAAATTATTAGATAATAGGTCAAAACAGGAAACAGCAGCAAAATTAAATTTTGATTATTATTTAGACGTTCCAGTGACAAGTGAATTTATGAATTTATCAGCGCAACAATTTTTAACAATATTAAAAGAACGGTTTAATGTTATTAAAATTGTAATTGGATCTGATTTTCGGTTTGGGAAAAATCGCGAAGGGGATTTTAAACAAATTATTACTTTTTTTGGTCAAGAAAATGTTTATTTAATTAATCGGCAAGATGATGTTTTTTCTTCAACAACAATTCGTAATTTATTATTAAATTATGATTTACCAGCTGCAAATAAATTATTATATGAAGATTATCATTTGTGTGGGAAAGTAAAACCAGGGAAACAAATTGGGCGAACAATTAATTTTCCAACTGCCAATATGTATTTACCACAAAAAGTAATTTTGCCTTATGGGGTTTATGTTACAGAAACGTGAGCACAAGGACATCTTTACCCATCAATGACTTCATATCGGTTATTTGAAGGAAAAGAAGTTGTTGAAACATATTTATTAGATGCTAATTTAAATTTATATGAACAAGAAATTATTGTTTATTTTAAAAAATATTTGCGTGAAAATATTAAAATAAATAACTTAACCGAATTAGTTAATCTTTTAGAACAAGATTTAGCTGATACTCTTGCATTTTTTGCAAATAAAGCATAATATTAATAATATTGTTATTTCGTTGATTTAAGATAACCATTTCTTAAATGCTTTGATTTAACGTTATGAGCCACAACAATGAAGGGAGAAATTTATAATGGTTTCAAAAGAAAGAAAAGCAGAATTAGTATCAAAATTTGGTCAAAATGCTAAAGATACTGGTTCAACAAAAGTACAAATTTCTATTTTAACAGAAGATATTAACAATTTAACTGCTCACTTGAAAATTCATCGTAAAGATATTGTTTCAAGAAGAAGTTTATTACAAAAAGTAGCACAAAGAAAGCATTTGCTTGCTTACTTAATTAAAACTGATTTTAATGAATATAAAGCAATCATTGAAGAATTAGGAATTAGAAAATAAGGTATAATCTTTAACATTAAGCATATTTGTTTCTTGTATTTTTTTTTATATAATTATTTTCACACCCGATAGAAAAATATTAGGAGAAAAAATATGAAAAAATTATTAACTTTAGTAGGAATTGCTAATTTAAGTGGGGGATTTGGAACAGCTCTTGTTGGATGTACCGTCAACCCTGAAACAATAGTCGANGANGANGANGANGANGANGANGANACGGGAAGTTTTAAGGATATTGAAATCTTAGACAAAATTTCAAAACAAGCAATTGATGCTTTTTTAGAATTTTCACAAAATAGTTCAACCTTTGATACTAATGATCATTCTGATGTTGATTTTGATAAATTATATGCGTTGGTTACTAAAGAGTTATCAACTGCAATCTTAAATAAAAACAATCCTGATGTTACTCCTGTTTTAAATATTTTAGATAGTAAATTTAATATTGCCTTTAATAACATTAATAATGTTATTACAAATGAGTATTCAAATTATTATGTTGATTCAAAACCACTAAAATTATTAAATAGTTCAAGGTATACTTTACATTATATTGACCTTGTAACATTAGGAAAAATTAATGGTGAAAAAGACTTAAGTAATTTAAAAGCCGGGCGAATTGATTTTAAGTTTCGCTTTCAAGTTCAGTTTAAAACATATGTGATGACTTCTGATTATGTCATTCAATATACCATTTCAAATGACACTGCTAAAATAAAAAAATTACAAAGTGGAATTGTCTCAAAATTATCAAAAGTTGTTGTTCGTTTTTTTAATGAGAAAGGAAAAATTATTTTAGATAAAACACCTGGATTTAGAACTTTATATGATAATTTTTATATTAATTATTCAAAACGTCATATTGATTTGGATAATATTATTCAACAACAGTTAACAACCTTAATTAATAGTGATCCTGAACTAGCAGAGATTAAAGAATATGTAACATGAAACGCTGACCAAGAATTGTTGTTATTACAAATGAGAGCTTTAAATGATGTTACAAGTGGGATTGCTGTTCCTTCCCGGCCAGAAAATACAGTTTATGTTTGAGCAGGAGAGGGACCTTTTGATAGTAGTAAGGTGACTGCTGATACCTTTTATCAATTTTTGATGAAACTATTAAATGTTTTTAACATTAGTGGGAATGACTTACAATTAGCTAGTTTTACTGTTAATTTATCAAAATTAACAGTTGCTGGGTTAACATTAAATGGTGTAATTGAAAATAATACTGAAAATGCTTTAGCAGTTATTATTGCAATTTCAAAAGAGGGTTTAAAAACAAAGTTGATGGATTACAGTCAAATTGTTGTGAAATTTTTTGAAACATATCGTGTCGAATCATATCTTCGTTATCAACAATTAGTTGTACCAAGTAATGTTTTTGATCAAATGAAAGCCGCAAGGAACTACATGGACTCGTTAAAACCATTAGTACAAGATTTTATTAATCGTCCTGAAATTAGTACATTACCAGGAATTAATTTATTCAATATTGATGATGCAGTTGGTAGATTAAAACAAAAGTATCCAACATGAAGGGTAAAAGATGATGATACTTTACAAATTAATGCTAGAGGAAAAGGGTATAGTTTTAGTTTTATGCTTGGGGATAAATCTTTCTATGGTTCAATAGCTTATTCACCTTGATCAGCTGTTTATTTTGGTAATTTTTATATTAAAAAAGGTTAAATTTAATAAATTAAATTATTATTTATTGTTTTGGTTTTAGTTCTGTTTTAATGCTTGGTTTTATCAAAACAAAACAACAACCTAACATTATCATGGCAATAATAACACTGTAAATAATGATATAAGTTAACATTATTGTATGAAAATTAATAATAATTGGAATAATGATAATAGCTAACAATAGGCTAAAAATAGCATGACCAAAAACATGTTCAAACATTAAAGCTAATGTTAGATGTTCAGTTCCAACTAAACTAATAATGTTATTTTTTTGAATGCGGCTTAAATGCCCTAAACAAAGGTCAAGTAAAATTTGACTACCCCCCAACCCAAGCGTTAAATATAAAAGGTGATTTAATTGTGTTTGTTGCATCAAATAAGTGATTGTTAATCCTAATAATAGAGCAACAGCGATAATAGCAATAATAGTATTATAACAAACATCGCGTTTAATAGTAATAGTATTGGTTTTAATCAAATATCCAAGTAAGTAACTTAGTTTTCGAATAACATATAAAACTCCAATCGCAATGATCATTAATGTTGTATCTTTAAAAATTAAAACTGGTAATAAGTAACCAAATACTTCATTAATACTATATAAAAAACTTGATGAGTATAAATAACTTCAAAATTGTCGATTTGTTTTTAATGTTTTCCAACTCGTTGGATTAATTTTAAAGGTAACTTCTTTTGTTTTTAAATCATGATTAAAAAAGATTAAACTAAAATTAATTAAAGTAATCAACGTGAAATATGTTTGTAAAGCAATATTAGTTCCTAAATCATTTAAGAAATATTGAAATAAAAAGGGAATAATAATGGTAACAACACTACCCAAGGTAAAATAAAGACTTGGATTTGTTTTTAATTGATGTTGACGGGCATAACTCCGAATGATTTCCATTGTAAAAGGAACCATTCCCGCAACAAAAACGCCAGTTGCGAAGAGTAAAAGCGGATAAAAATAAATGATTAAATTATTATCAAAGAAATTAATTATCATTAGTAAAGAAACAAAAACAAAAAGAAAAAAACTATTAATTTGTAAGATAAAGATGTTATCTTTTTTCTTTTTTATTTTTGCTCATAACGGAGTAAAGAAGAACATTGCAGTTGGGAGTAATAGAAAAAATCAAATTTTTGTGAGTCCAAATTTTTGATAAATTTCAAAAGGCAAAAAGGAAAATAAAGTTCCCATTAAAATTCCTTGTATAATTAGTACTGTTTTTCAACTACGTAATTTAGTTGTCATTTTTGTTATCACATCCTTTGCTTTCTTGTTTTGTTTGTGGTGTTATCTTATATAAATTAATTTTACTATTATTTAAGAAATAATTATTGAACAAAGTAATAAATTTAAAATATGAAGTAATAATAGTAATTTTAAGAATTAATTTGTGAACTAACTGATAATAAAGTTGTTTTTCAACTCTTTTTTGCATCATCAAAATGTTTTTATTTTTTACCATCAAAAATAGAATTTGAGATTATCAACCAAAAAGAAGAGTGAATAGTTCCAAATATAATATTATTTAACATCTTTTGCATATAAAAGTTCTCCATTCATTATTATATATTTAAAATGTGTTCTTTTGGCAAAGCTAAAGGACATTATCACGACTCTTGAACAAATATTTGACCACTACCATCACTCTTTTTCTATTTTTAAATATAAACTTTTTCTTATTATAAATTAATAATCAAAAAAAGTAAGATTTAAGCAATTATTTTGTAAATTATAAATATCTTTCTTTTAATTCGTTGTACAATGTTAATATGAATATTAATTAAATAGTGTATAAAAAGGAGAATACAGAATGAAAAAATCAATTGATGCAATTAGAATGTTAGGAATTGAAGCAGTTAATAAAGCTAATTCAGGACACCCAGGTATTGTTCTTGGTGCTGCGCCAATGGCTTACACTTTATTTACTAAACATTTAAATGTTAATCCGCAAGTTGATAAATGAACTAACCGTGATCGGTTTGTTTTAGCAGCAGGACATGGAAGTGCTTTATTATATTCTTTATTACATTTATCAGGATTTGACCTTAACATTGAAGATTTACGTAATTTTCGCCAAGTTGATTCAATTACTCCTGGTCATCCGGAGTCATATTTGACACCCGGAGTTGATGTTACTACTGGCCCATTAGGACAAGGAATTGCAACAGCAGTTGGCTTAGCATTAGCAGAGTCTCATTTAGCAGCCAAGTATAATACAAAAAAATATTCACTTTTTGATCATTATACTTATGTTTTATGTGGTGATGGTGATTTACAAGAAGGGGTAACTCAAGAAGCAATTTCTTTAGCTGGACATTGAAAATTAAATAAATTAATTGTCCTATTTGATTCAAATGATGTTCAATTAGATAATATGGTTAATGTTGCGCAAAGTGAGAAAATTGGTGATCGTTTTCAAGCAGCAAATTGAAGTTATCTTTTTATTAAAGATGGGAATGATGTTGAAGCAATTAACGAAGCTATTATTAAAGCAAAAAAAAGTGATAAACCAACGTTAATTGAAGTTAAAACAGTAATTGGATTTGGGGCAACGAAACAAGGCACCCCAGCAGTTCATGGCGCACCATTGGGAACAGATATTGAAACTGTTCGTAATTTATTAGGATGAACTGAAAAACCATTTGAAATTCCTGGTGAAGTTTATGATGATTTTGAAGTTAATGTTAAAAACCGTGGAATTAAAAAGTATGAACAATGATTAAAAATGTATGAAGCATTTTGTCAGGAAAATCCAGCATTTGGGAAAGAAGTAGATGAAGCAATTCATGGGAACTTTACTTTTAATCCAGAACAATTTCTTGATTTAAAACCAACTAAACCGCAAGCAACACGAATTAGTAGTGGTGCTATTATTGACCGAATTTCAAGTATTATTCCAAATTGAATTGGTGGTAGTGCTGATTTAAGTGGTAGTACAAAAGCAAAAGGTGCTGATGGTGTTTATGGCGCTGAAAATCGAATAGGACGTAATCTAGCTTATGGGGTTCGTGAGTTCGCAATGACCGCTATTAATAATGGAATTTGTTTACATCGTGGTTTATTATCATTTGCTAGTGGCTTTTTTGTTTTTTCTGATTATATGAAACCAGCAATTAGATTAAGTTCATTAATGGAAATTCCAGTTGTTTATGTTTTATCACATGATTCAATTGCCGTTGGTGAAGATGGACCAACACATCAACCAATTGAACAGTTAGCAATGTTACGAAGTCAACCAAATTTAAATGTCTTTCGCCCGGCTGATTTTAATGAAACATTAGGAGCTTATCATCTTGCCTTGCAATCTCGTCATACCCCAAGTGCTATTTTAATTACGCGACAAGATTTACCAGAACTAGAACATTCTAGCGTTGAAATGGTTAAAAAAGGGGCATATCAAGTTTATGGTTCAGAACATCATAATGATGTTGTTTTAGTTGCAACAGGTAGTGAAGTAAGTATGGCAATTGTGGTTGCGAAAAAATTAGAACATGATAAGAAAATTAATGTAAAAGTAATCTCAATGCCATCGTGGGAATTATTTGATAAACAAGATATTACTTATAAAACAAAATTATTAGAGCCAACAGCGTTGATTGCTTCAATTGAATTAGGAACAACCTTTGGTTGAGAACGTTATACTTCAAATACAGGATTAAACTTTGGAATCGACACTTTTGGACAATCAGGACCATTCCATGATGTATTAGAATATTTTGGTTTTAATGTTGAAAATATTGTTAATACAATTAGTAAAAAAATGCAATTATCAAAATAATGGCAATTGCATTTTTTATTTATAATTGAATTAGAAATAGGAGTAACAAATGATTTTATTTGAAACAGCACGATTAATAATCCGAATGTGGAAGCAAACTGATTTAGCAGCATTTCAAGCACTAAATGCTGATCAAACGGTAATGGAATATTTTCCAAAGGTATTATCAGCCGCAGAAACAAATGATTTTTATATTAACATTCAAACTAATTTTAAAACTAATGGTTATGGGTTATATGTTGTTGAACTAAAAGCAACGCATGAATTCCTTGGTTTT
>NZ_JXYY01000050.1:0-8401 GCF_016082235.1 Spiroplasma sp. hyd1 | reverse complement strand
AAATAATATTAATGTTAATGTTTTAAATTCTAATCTCATAAAATGGCATCATCACCATTAAATAATTCTTTAATATCTTCTGAACTATAATTTGCTTGTTCTTCGGCAATGATTTCATTTGGTTTTTCAGATAGTAAAATATCTTTTTTTAAATCATTATTTGTATGTAAAAATTCATAATTAGATACTTGTACTATTCACTGTGTTTTATCTTCTTTGTTTTTATAAGATTGTAAAATACCCGTAATTGCAATTTGAGAACCTTTTTGACAATATTTTTGTAAAATAGTTGCTTGTTTATTTCAAACTTGACAAGGGATAAAATCAGTTTCTTTTTGAACTGAATATGGGCGTGTTATTGCCAATTGAAATATGGCATATTCTTTTCCATTACTTGTTTGTTTAATTTCTATATCTTTGGTGGTTCTACCAATTCCGATAAATTGATTCATTTTGTTATTTCCTTTCTGTGAAATTAAGTTGTGAACTCAAATTTGAGCTGCAATTATTTTCTAAATTAGGAATGAGTTGTAATTCTTTTCCCGTACATCCAGTCGTATAATATCTGGTATGTCTTTTTATTTTAAATACAGCTCCACAATTTAGACAAATATATTTATAACATTTCATTGTTGTTGGTTCCTTTCTAAAAAATAAAAATAGGTAGAATGACTTTTTTATCATTCTACCTATACACAAAAATTAAAAAATGTTATAATTTAACTGACCTACCAAACGGTGGGGGTTAAATTAATAAGCCCTAGTTAAACGGTTTTCCTGACCGCTTAATAAGGTGTGTAGAAGAATGACGTTCAGGTCATTTTTCTTTTTGTTTATTTAGTTGTGTTTATTATAGCACAGGTAGAGTGTATTATTTATTTAATTGTTAAAATAAATTATCTAAATAAGTTGGGTTAACTTGAATTTTTTTAATAAATAACTTGCCACTCGGAAGAGTGGTTTTTAAATAGCATTCCCCAACATTTAAAGTTTTAAGGTCATTTGGATGTACAATAAATTCATCCACCGTTCGTACCGAACCCATATCAGCAGTGTTATTTTTAAAATCAAGTTGTCGCGTTAGTTTTTCGGTTTCTTGGGTACCAAAGACACTAGCGACATATTCCGCTGTGTTAGGGTCTTTAATGTTATGACAAACAATAGTGCTAACATTTCCAAAAATAGTATCTGTTAAATTCATATTGTTTGTTTTTAGGTCGTTGATTGTTTGAAATGACAAAAAACATTGATAATTAAAACTACGCGACTTATTTATCAAATTGACAATCGTTTCACTCGCAAAGACATTAAACTCATCTAAAACAATGTTAATTTTTTGATTAACTGGTTTTAGCGTGGTTAATTCTTTTAAATCTTGGATAATGATTTTTCCAACCGAACCCGCCAACTCGGGGTATTTCAATGAATTAATACTAAACAAAATTGTTTTATGTTTAGTAATTAATTCAAGTAAAGTATTATTTTTGCTAAGCGAATTATTTAACTGAATATTAGTAATATTAAGTTTACTTAACATCCCTGATATTTCTTTTTCTTCAAAATTATTGCTAAGCATATCATAATTTTCACTTTTAACATCAACTAACTTTAATAATTTTTCAATATTAAAATATTCAATAATATTGTTTAAAGTAATATCAATTTTCTTTTCTATTAAAACATTTAATAAAATTAGTAAGTAATGTTTTGCCTTATCGCGATAAAAAGGTTCAGAAAAATCAAACAACGACATTATCTTATCTGATAACACAACACTATCTTTTGTAGCAAAAGGGTTATATTCCGTTGTGTCACCAATTTCTCAAATAAAAGCGTTAGGGTCTAAGTGTTTTACTTTATTAATTAAATCAATATCCCCCTTTACCATCAATAATAATTGTGGTCTGTTTAAATATTTGAGTTAGTTGTTTTACCAAAAACATTAATGTCGTTGTTTTACCACCCCCCGTTGTACCAACCAACAAAGTATGTTGAGTTAAATTAGTTTTTGGAATACCATACTTATTATTAAGTGCTAGCATTTTTAATTGTAATGTTTTAAATTCTTTATCACTTGCTTTGTTTCTTTTTTGTTGTTTTGTTTTCGGGTTATCCATATTATTTATTTTATGACTTACATAAAATCACAAGAAAAATAATAACGCAATAATAAACAATACAAAAGAAATTATCCAACTATATTTATCAACATAAGCAATATGAAAGTTTTTAAAATCTAATGTATGATATTTTAAAAACATAATAATAATCGCCGAAGCACAATTTATTATGCACAACATAATAAACGGAATAACCAAAATGAAAATAAATCAGTAAATAATTTTATTGCTAATATTTTTATCTCGCCAATTTATAATTTTTTTTCACATTTAAACCCGCCACCTTTCTATAAAAAAATCGTTGTCTGTGCTGCATTGAAAGTTATTTTAATGAATAAGATATTAACTCAATGCAATAGAAACGATTTTATTTATTTAATGCTTCTTGGTTAATTTTAATTGCTGCAAGAATTTTGTTTCATTCACATTGATAAAGATTGATTAAATATTGACCTTGCCAAATTTCACTTTTGACATGTATTTTAGCGTCATTATCATATAATCAGATAATATATTCATCTGTGCTTTTGATACCAACAGCAAGTGATTTACCACTCCGCGAACCGTGAATGCATTTTTTACTAATTCACACCGACAACCCCCTATGCTTGGGGATAGAAAATAAACTGGCCTTTTCAGTTTCGCGTTTTAGTTTTCTGCGTGCCATAATGTTAACTGTTACTCATTCACTATCTTTTGTTTCCATAAACTATATTTCCTTTCCTAAGTTATTAATGTCTTCTTGGGTGCCAATTGCTTTGATTTCTTCACTTGTTGCAATAACTTGCAAAATATAGCGCCTATCATTTATACTAAACAAACACATTCCCTTTTTAGGAGTTAAAATAACATTTTTCTCATAGGCATTTATCATATTGTTATCAGTCAATAATTCAGTATAATTTTGCAACCCAATTGAATTCAAATGATGAATAAATTGATAAGTACACTGCTCAATTATTCCCCGTGCTTGGCGTTTAACCTCTTCGCCGTGTTGGGTAAAATCACCGATACTTTGCGTTAAGATATATAAAATTCCATTAAATTTACGACAAGTTTTAGACAAAGTAAATAAATAATTAAGCGCAAGCATATTATCTTGGTTAATTAATAAGTGTGCCTCATCAACAGTAATGCAAATTCAACTCTGTTGCTCGGGTGGTAAATTTAAGTTATCTTCTTTATTTTTTTTCATAACACGGTCAAGCAAAGCAAGCAACAAATACATTTGTGCGTTAGCAATTGTTTTTGATTTTGCCATATTGTAAATATCAAAAACAATCAAGTCGCTTTTAATTTCTAAGGTACTAGCACCATTAAACAAGGTGCCATCTGCTCCTTTGGTTAGTTTTCACAACATTTTTTCTAACAAGGTATCTTGTTCTGGTTTATTAACCAAGTTATATAAATCAGTTAAAATTGGATAATCTTTCCGTGTTAATTGACTTAAATTTGTATCAGCAGTTATTTTAAAGTTTTTATACAACTGAATAATATATTCTTGTAATTTAGCAAGGTCAATATTTGTTAAATCACTGTACAAATTTTTAAACCATTGTTCTAAAAACGAAATATGTTCAGCAAAATTATCAGTAAAGATTTCTAAGGGGTTTATTTTTGCCTTTGGGTTATTACCAAATTCAATAATTTCCCCACCGTGATAATTGGCAAAACTACCATATTCGCGTTGTGGGTCAATAATATAGATTTTTGTGTTATTACAATATAATCAGTTAAGTTGTTTTTTAACATTAAATGTTTTTCCAAACCCCATCTGACCCACAAAAAAACCATTGTGACTTGCTCGTGTTGATGACTTGGTTTTAATGTCAAATATAATTGGTTGTATTTGTTCATTTTCACCCATTATTAGTCCTTGCGGGTCATTTAACGGTTTACTTGGAAACGGTCAAGCACTAGCAAGAGTAATGGTCGCCATTTCTTGCTCAATGTTTTTTAATTTATCATTATTGTTAAATAACAAACATTTATAAGTTGCAAACTGGCGAAATGTTAAATCATTAATAGTAAAACGATTTCTTATCATTTCGTTTTTTAAATTTGAAACAACTTGGTCTAAACCGTTTTTACTATCAGCAAAACAAGTGAAAACAATTGAAACCATTTTTAAGGTTTCACCCCCAACTTGAATAAGTTGTAATAACTCATTAAAATTTTGTAAATATAAGTTAAATTCAATATCTTCACTTGCTTTTTTGGTTTCTTGGTCTTGTGTTCTTCGTATTGCACGGTCAAGCAATTTAAACGCTGTCATATTGTCTAAATGGCGAACACGAATAGAAATATTGACATTTTCTATTTCGCTAAAATTACTCAACCACATATCATTAACAGTCAATGGAAACTGATTAACAGTAAGATAACTAACAAATTTATTGTTATTTAGTTTCAAATATTTTGCAGTTTCTTTAATAGATGTTGCTACTGATAAAATTGTTGTATTTGTTGGTATAATTTTTTTATCAACAATTTTTTTAATTTCTTCGCTTGTTGGCAAAGTTAAAGAAAGGTGTTGATTATATGATAACAACGATAATTCAATTTTTTTATCATTGTTATTTGTAAAAACAATTAAATAATAATTTTGTTCTAACTTTAAATCTTGGTTTTCCAAGTATTCAGACATAGACAAAAAATTATTTAATTGATGTTTTTGTGAATTTTTTAAACTATCTTGCTTTAAGGTTTGTGCAAGATAGTTTTTATTTTTGTCAAAATTCAACTTACTATCAATTTTGATGATTTCAAAATCAAAATTTAAGGCACGCAAATAATTAGAAAAGTCATAAATCGGGGTATTGCGTTCTTCTTGCGTTGACAATGTTAAATCAACAGCATTTATTTTATATATAAGAACTTTTTTATTTTCAAAAACAACACTGTTATTAATAATTTCATTGTAGTTGTTATTTTCTATGTTATGTTTTTTTCGTTTAAATAAAAAAGCAAAGGCAACAAAAATCACATAGTATAATTTATCACCATTTTTATTTGGTGTAATCAAAAATATTGTTAAAATAGAAACAATAACGGTTGTAATAACTCCCCCAAGCAACGATAACTTTGCAAGCAAAGTCAAAGATAAAGTTATCAAAACAACGCCAACAAAAATAATAAAAAGTTCCGCTCAACCAATACCACCCAAAATATTTGAAACAGTAAATCGTACTCTACTTGCTTTTTTAGTAATTATTTTTGGGTTATTTTCCATTGTTTTTATCTCCTTTATCTTTCTTTGATGTTTTAGTGCTTGCTTGTTCTAAAACACTATCTTTATTGTTTTTCTGTTTTCGTTGTTCTTTAAATGTTTGATAATCACTTATATTTGTCATAACTTTATCTTTGGTTTTCGTTGCTTGACCCGCAAACGCACCCGCAACACCACCCGTATTAGGGTTAAAACCACCAAACAATGCTCCCGCTGTTGCTTCTTTAAATGGGGTACCACTTTTCATTGCACTACTTATTCCTTGAGTTAAACCAATTGGTTTACCAACCACATTACGAGCTGCAAATTTACCAGATTTTCACGTGAATTTGCCACCGATTTTGGCAAGGTTAGTTGCCATTCCAAATGACATTAAATTACCGATACTATCACTCATCGCTGTATTACCACCAATTAAACTTGTTATAATTTGTGGTGATTTTGCAACGGAAAAACCAAAAGCAAAAATACCAAGCAAGATAAAGATTGGTTGCGATAAAGAATTAGGCATAAATGTTGCCACTTGCCCTAACACCGCAATACTCATAATAAATATGTTATAAGTTATAAACATAAAAGCATAACTTATAAATCGCCCCAAGACCATATCTTTTCAATTACGAAATTGTTGTCCTTGGTCAGCAACACTCATCACAACAACAACCGGCGAATAACACAATAAGATAAATAATTCAATTATTCGCCAAAATAGAAACATACAAACAGTAAACATAATATAAACCATAAAACACTCCGCCGTTAAGCAAATAATATAACTAAAATTGCTACTATCTGCAAATGTCCACGACACAGGAATATAACTAAAATGATGAACACCATTCATAAAACTACTATTAAAAATCGCCAAAGCAATATTATTTGTATCAATCGGTGCATTTTGCAAAAACAATTTAACAATCATTGTCATAATTGTATTTGCCATAATAAATAATGTTGGTATTAGCGGAATAGCAATAATGATAATAAGAACATTTGTAATCGCCGCTTTCATTTCGTGGCGGCGATTATTATACATTCACGCTATCGCTTTTGTGCCAATAATGACAATAAACATTACCATGGCAATACCAAACAGCAATCAATATATCGTGTTAATATTATTCATACTAAATAATCGTTCACTTAACGCTCCCCCGCCAATAAAGTACACGACATCTTGCATTCCACCCAGTAATCAAACAATCGGCTTTATAAAAATCAGATACAAAATAGCACAAAAACTATTTATCGCTCACCCAATAATGTCCCCCATTATGTTTGACCCGCCAGTTGTTTCTAATGTTTCAACATTCAAAGTATTAGAGAAAAATGTTTGGATATTATTTGATGTTTCAGTATTTGGTAAAAATCACAATATCGCCGATAATATCGCAATGACAATACAACCAATAATTAACAAAGGTATCATTGCAATTGCTAATATTGTAAATATTTTTTTAAAATAATAGGCAATAAATCGCTCTAACCCTTGTTTTAATATTGGTTTTTTTGATTTTATAACCGTTAAATTATCTTGTTTTTGTTTTCTGAACAACATAATTACACCACCTAACTTGTGATTGGTGCGATAGTATCTTTAAACGCCAATACAATTGCACTTGCAAGAATAACAATTAACAAACAGATTAATACCCACATCACTTTTTTAATTGTTTCTTTGCGATTAGCACTATCAGCGTTGAATTTACCACCAATCGCATATACACCAATCATTATGATTGCTGATACAACTGCGATGGCAATTAACACTGNCATTGNAATACCTAAAATTTTGTTAAGTAAGTCATTAACCCCACTTGTCGCTAACAAAGTCATCATTATTTTTCACCACCTTTATTTTTTTGTGCGTCTTTTTCGGCCTCTTCTTTTCTAACTTGTTCAACNAATTTATCGTGGCGGTTTTTTTTAATTTTTGGTAAAAAATATTTATCAAAAACAAATCTTTTAAACAACCAATACNCCAGACCAAGACCCGCCAAGACACCAACAACAACGCCAATAATTCACAATTTACTATCNCCATCTTTCTTATTGTCNGGTGTCTTGCTGTCTTTGATTTGCAAGGTAAATTGCTCTGCTGTCGCGTTATTGTATTTAACAGTAATATTTACTTTGTCATTTGGTTTAAACTCACTTTGGTTTAANNCAAANGAAACTTTGTTTANATCATAATTGCTAGTATTTACATCAGGAATTTTGATACTGCTTGGGATTTGAGTTTTTAACTGCTCTACGACTTGCTCTTTTGTCAACGGTGCTTTTGATGACAATTTACCATTGGTTTTAAACCAATCAGCAACCGCCGTTGCAAATTGACTATCACTTGCTAGTTGTTGTCAGTTTTTACTTTCGTTAATTATTTTGTTTAGTTGTATTGCATTAAGTTTTTTAATGCTCTCATTATATCCGTTTAAACTTGCTCATTCGTAAAATTGTTGTCCTTGGTCTGTGTCTCAAAAGTTCGGTGTTAAATTATCTTTGTTCAAAGCAATATAATAAAAACTTGAATTATCAGCACTATCTTTTGTTTCAACTAAAAAGCGACCTTGATATGAATTTAACATCGTTGCATTTAAAGACACATCACCAGTAATATTTACTGTCTGACCGTTTTTTTGTCAATTATCATTTAGACCATATACAACACCACTTTGTACTGTTGAACCAGTTGGTTTGTTTAAACTAACTTTAACTTCGGTATCAGAGTAGTACAAATCACTAGTTAAAGTAAACTCCCCTACTTTGTCATTAGTTGGTACTTGATAAACATAACTAGCAACATTACCAAACGGCGATGTGTTTTTTTGTACAGTAATAATTGGTTGTGCCAATAATGATGACACAATGATTTGCCCTGTATAACTTTTCCCATCAACTTTAAATGCTATGACAATTTTATAGTCTTTATTTTCAACAGTCGTGCTATCTACTGGCAAATCAAAGTCCCATTTTTTATTTGGGCTAGGCATAATAGAACCGTTGACTTTAACAGTGTCAATATCAGTGTTTGCTATTTTAACTTTAACTTGTC
>NZ_JXYY01000047.1:0-9167 GCF_016082235.1 Spiroplasma sp. hyd1 | reverse complement strand
TCATCAATTTTTGTTGGTGTGGCTGACCCCGCAGACAACTTATAAGCACCAGTATCTGTACCATAATAAAGATTACCATTATTATCTATTGCAATAGAATTTGTATCATTAATACCGTTGATTTTTGTTGCTGTTGTTTCACCTTTTTTCAATACATAAACACCATTATTTGCATTAAAATAAACACTATCATTTGCTAAGGTTGTAATAAAAACTAAATCATTTGTAGGAATATTAATTTCTTTTTTAATATTATCTTTTGAAACAATATAAATTTTTTTGGTTATTTCACTCTGATAAGTTATTGCATTTTTGCCAATTGATACTAACTGTGCCTTTTCATTAATAAAAGATAATTTAGAAAAATTAAGATACTTATAATTATTTGAATTAGTAGATATTCCAACATCGCGTTTGACACGAGTTTGTACAGTGTTGGCAAGCAACGGAGCGGGTGCTGATACACCTAACCCGATTGTTCCAATAATTGATAAAAGTTTTTTCATATTTAATCATTCCTTTCAACTTGTATTTTTTTGAATACAAAGTTACTGATGTTGTTATTGTCGTTGATAATTTTGATGATGGCAGTTCCAGTTGATAAGTTTTTAAAGTTGTTGGGATGAAAAATAAACTCTTCAACATCTCTAACACTCCCCATTATACTCTGTTCATTGGCAAAATCTAACTGGCGAGTTAATTTTGCCTTGGTGATTGTTCCAAAGACTTTACTTAGATAATCGGCGGTGTTAGGGTCTTTAACAGAGTGACAGATAACATTGCTAGTATTACCAAAGATAGTGTCTGTTAAATCAATGTCTTTTAATTTTAAATCGTTTATCGTTTGAAACGAAAGAAAAACCTGATAATTAAAACTACGCGTTTTATTTATTAAGTTAACAATTGTTTCACTAGCAAAGACATTAAACTCATCCATTATGATATTAATTTTTTGCTCTTGGGGTTTGTTTGTCGCAAACTCTTTTAAGTCTTGGATAAACAAACGCCCCACCGCATTTGCTAATTTCGGATAAGATAATGAATTAATACTAAACAAAATTACTTGGTGATTTTTCACAATTTCACTAATTGAGTTTTTATCCCCAATACTTGTTTTTAACTGTTGGCGATAAACATTCAAACGAGAACGCAACCCACCAATATCTTTCACATTGATATTGTCAAGATAAGCATAATTGGGGTTATCTCTGCCAACAAGATTTTTTAAATTTTCAATATTGAAATATTTAATTATATTGTCTAAGATAAAAGATATTTTATTACTGATTAGTGTTTCGGTTAAAATCAAAACATAATCATTTGCCATTGACTGATAATACTGTTCAGAAAAATCAAACAACGACATTATCTTATCTGATAATACGACACTATCTTTTGTTGCAAACGGGTTATATTGTAAATTACCATTGATAGTTCAAATAAAGGCGTTAGGGTCTTGTTGTTTTACTTTATCAATTAAATCAACATCACCCTTACCATCAATAATAATTGTAGTTTGTTTTAACTTAGTATTTAATTGTTTGATAATTGATAACAGCGTTGTTGTTTTACCACTCCCAGTTGTACCAACCAATAAAGTATGTTGGTTTAATTTATCTTTATTTAGAGCAGTAAAATTATCAAGTAAAACATTGCTGTTTTGTCATTGTTGAATTTTATTTACAACTTTTTTACGAGTATTTAACAGTTTAGTTAAGTATGATGTGCTTTTTAAAATCAAAAGAAATCATATTCAACTTTTAATAAAAATGTTAATAAACTCGTATCTTTCATTTTTGTTATTAAACCATGCACCAACTTTATTCGCAATTAAGTAAACACAATAATCTAAAATTGCATATAACAACACAAATAAAGGTAAAAACTGCAACTCAATAACAAACAACGAACCCAAGATATTTCAACCATCCCAGTTATAAGTTAAATTCGGATGAAGGATATTTGTTGTTAAACAAATAGCAACTAATAAAATCATTGCCAAGGTTAATCAAGTTAACGCATTGAGATATTTTTTATCGCGTAAACTTTTCAATTTAATATATATTGTTTGTATGATTAATCAACTTGGCAACAAATATAGTAAACAAATCATCGGAATAAAAAGTAAAAACAATAAGATTAAATAATATCCAAGTTTCAGCAACGAGATAATAAAATTTATCATATGTTTATAACAACTCCTTTCTGCAAATAAAAATGGAAATAATACCACCGCACTATTCCCATAAACAAAATTATAATAATTGATACAACATATTTTAAGTTTTGCAAAAGAGGAGATTTTAAATGACCCATTAAAATATGTTAAAATTGTTTACGGAAACACAGATGATTTCAAGTTAATTGTGTTTCCATTTTTAGTTGTTGTAGCATTTTAAAATGCCTACATAGAAATTATATCATTATTTTTTAAAAGACAAAATATAAATTGATATAATTGATGTGAGAGAAAATCACTCCCTATTTTGACAAATACATCAGATAGGAGGTGATTACCATACAAGAGATTTTTAAAATGCTATTGTTGGTTTTAGCCTTACTGTTGATGGCAATTATTATTTACATAATAAAAAAATANNTTANTNTNAAGTAATCTAAAACATTAACGGGAGTGGTTAACTCTCACTTTTTTATTTTGACACTTTTATTATATAACTAAATTATTTTAAAAACAACAGTTTTTAACTCCCCTAATGACAAAATAAAAAACATCTTAAACTACTAAAATTAAGATGTTTTTTATTTAGCATTTAAAATGCTATTCTCTTTTTTTGTTAAAAAAGAATTCTTGAAATAAGTTATCTTTTTTNAAGATAACCAATCANATTATATAACAAACATTTATTTAAAAGTAATGTTATTTCTCTGTTATAAAAAATAATTTTTTATAATTCTGTTGCTATTGGTAAAGTTATAGTTATTTCTGTAAAACCAGTGGCATTATTAATTCCTTTAATTCATAAAGTTCCTGTTTTTGGTGTTGACAAATCTAAATGTCCTTTATCAAATCATTTAAGAAAATTTAAATCAATTTCTAAATCCGTATAACCTTTTGATCATTTCAATGATTTATCAAAATTATCAAGTGCTTCATGAATTTTACTTTTAATTAGTGGTAAATATTCATCTTTGCTAACTTTTCTAATATTTTTTGCAATTATTTTGTTTGGTGCATCTATTTTTAGTGAACTTATATCTATTTTTTCTTTTGGTTGTGTTTCAACTGGCTGAGCTATCTTTGGAATAGTGGTTGGTGTTAGTGGTTGCACTGGTTTTGGTTTTCCACCACTACAAGCAATAACACTGCTTGTTCCGATTGCAGTTAAACTAACTGCTCCGATAATTGATATTAATTTTTTCATAGTTGATAATTGATACTCCTTTGATACTTTTTGTTATTTTAAATATTTATAATAAAAATATCATTAAAAATAACAAAATGTATAAAAATATAAATAAATTATCAACAGTTTTTAACTCCCCTAATGACAAAATAAAAACATCTTAAACTACTAAAATTAAGATGTTTTTTATTTAGCATTTAAAATGCTATTCTCTTTTTTATTTAAAAGAACCCGAAAGGAGTTATCTTTTTTAAAGATAACCAATTACATTATATCATAAATTATAATTGGTCGATGATTTGTTCTAATAACGCTGAAACTGACAAATCATATTGTTTAGCAACTTGTTTTAATTTTAATATTTTGTCAGGGTAAACAGAAAGAGATAGTTGTACCTTTCTTGGTTTATCTTGTTTTTTTTCAAAATTTAAAGTAAGTTGTTGTTTAATTTCATTTGTTTTATGCGTTAAGTCTTCGGCAACTTGTTTACTAATTGGTCTTAAATTTGCTCTATCAAATAAATTATTATCTGCCATGTTTATATCACTCCTTTTTGTTCTAATTCAGCAACAATATTAAAATAAGGGTTTTCTTTATTTTTTAAAGTTTTAATAACGGGAATTCCCGTTATTTCACTAGTTTTAAAAACTTGTTTTTTTCTAATTTCTTGTTGCACTACCAACTTGTTTAAATTACTTTTTTCTAAGTATTCTTTAAAATCTTTTGACACTTTATAGTGGTCAAAATTATTTTTTATAATTGCATTAATACGGTTTTTAATAAACAATTTATTACATAATTCTTCTCATAATTCATATGTCATATTTAATGCTCTTAATGAATGAATAGAATTATCACACACCAAAAGAATATTAGTAGCAATAGTATAGGCATTTACATTTGTAATATTTAAACTTGGGTTTGTGTCAATCAAAATATAATCGTAGTTTTTTTCTAAATAATTATAATTTTGTCTAAATTTAATATCTAAAAGTTTCTCCCTAGATATTTCATTCACCAATTTAATTTCTAATTTTGCCATTTGAATATTTGTAGGAATTATATTTATATTTTCAATGTCAGTTTTAAAGACTAAATTTTCTAATTTATCATTAATATTAAATAATTCCATAGAATATGATTTGTCAGTTTCTAATTGAAAACATTGGGTTAAATTACCTTGGGGGTCAAGGTCAATCACAAGTATTCTTTTCTTTTTTTCTATGGCAAGAAAACAAGACAAATTAAAAGTAAAATTCGTTTTGCCAACTCCCCCCTTTAATGCTCCAATTGTAATAATTTTCATTTTTGTATTTCCTTTCTTATATATTATATGTATATAAAGTATGTATTTATACTATGTATATATTATACATAATTATTTTATGTATTTAAACAATGTAATTAAATACTATTACTTTGTGTTGTTCAGTTCGCCAGTTATCTTCTTTAATGTGTTCATTGATAAATTTTGCCATTGCTTGGTTTGGGACAATTCATCAACATTTATAATCTTGTTTTAAGTACGAAACCATACTGTCAAAAATCGGTTTATATCGTGTTTTTGCTTTGCGAGTGCGTTCGTATTCTATTAAAACATTTTTATTGTCTGTTGTTTCAATTAGTAGGTCAGGGTATCCTTTAAGATTGCCGTTTTCCATTTTGAGCTCCCGCTCAGTTTGATAATGCTCAATGTCGTTTTGTACAACAAGTCATTTGATTAACATATCTTGGTGGGGGAGTTCATTAAAATTGATTTTAATTTGATGTGCCTTACGACCAAGATAATAATTACCACTACTAGATAAAACATAAATGTTTTTTCGCGTTAATTTATTGGCAGTAATCAGTTTCTTTTTTATCAATCTTGTTAAATGAGTTTGAATTGTATAAATATTTTTATTTAGTAGCAGTGATATTTGTTCTAAATTTAAGTATCCTCAACGATTAATAATATCCATAATTTTAATTTGCTCTGTCATACCATCAACTCCTTACCAACCACCATTGTTCTACTAACAGGGTGGGGTTTTTTCTTTTTTGGCTTTTTTTCTTTTAAGGGCTTGGGCAAAAAGAAAAAAAGAACATAATACCCGAACGAGCAGCGTTAGTTGTTGACCCCGCTATCTCGTAGGGAGAGCGGGGTCAACAACGCTTTGCTTGCAAAAACGCTGCGAATAAGGGATATTTATTATAATTTATGTAGTTTTTATTTATTACAATATAATTATAATATATTTTATTATATTTATTTAAAATTAGTATTAATATACTTATATAATTAATCAAATTTTATTTATTTTTACTATTTTAATATTAATAATTTTATTTAATTCTGACTTGTTTGAAATATAATGCTAATCGTTTTGTGAATAGTTCTGTTAGGAAAATATAAAAGTAAAAGAAAAAATAAAAACAATACGAAAAATGTTTTTATTAATTCAAAACTATTTGTTATTATGTAGTTGGACACTTTTGCTTTACCTTTGTGCTGTGTCTCTATTGGTTAATATTATGTTTGTTATTAACTAAAAATTGGGTTATCCAATTCAGTTAATAAATTATTTATATCAACAGTCCGTTTTTTATCGGTTGGTTGATATTTTTTTTGTTCGTAATCATCATTAAATTTGCTGATTACATCGTTTTCAGATACTTTGGTATCTGTTTTTTTTCGGTTCATTAAAAGAACATTTAACTGTTCGCGTTGTTCTTTTGCTTGTTGGCGGTGTCATTCCATACTCTCTTTGACATTTTTAAATTGCAAAAAGAATGGATTTGCTTTTTGCATATTTTTAAACCGTTGTTGTTCCACAGTTAAATAATGAAAACCGACTAAGTCGTATTTTTTCATTAACTTTTTTCCTGTGATTTTTTCTTTTCAGTTTTTTTCCGCGTCATATACATTATATGTATAATGTGGTTTAATACCGATTAAATAATTTTCTTTATTTTTGTCTAAATGACAGAATTTTTTAGATGATGAAATATAAATTGTTCCAAAGCGAACCATATTACTTTTTTCAGTAAATTTTTTGTTTACATTTTTTTTCGGTGTGAAAATATTTGAAATATCCTTATTCGGATTTAATTGATTAAATGCTTGATACTGATTATTTGTTTGTTCTGTATTCATATTTATTTGTCTCCTTTTGCTTGTGCTTTTTTCAAGCGATATTGTTTTGATTGTTCATTCATTTTGTTTTTATTCTTTTGATAATATTCTTCTTTTTGTTTTTTTATTTTGTCTTTATTTTTTAATTGGTATTCTTTATGTTTTTGATTAATTTGTTTTTTATTCTTTTGATAATATTGTTTCCTATATTCTTTTTGGTGTTGTATTACTTTTTCTTTATTTTGGTTGTAATAATTTTTGTATTGCTCTTTTATTTTTTCTTTATTTTCTTCGTAATATTCTTTTCCTTTTTGTTTTATAGTATCTATGTTTTTTAAATAATATTTTTTTGCTTGTTTTTTTATTTTGTCTTTATTTTTTTCGTAATATTTTTTTGCTTGTTGGTTTATTTTATTTTTATTGTTTTGATAATATTGTTTCCTATATTCTTTTTTCTTTTGTTCTTTATCTGTCATTTATAGTTGTCCTTTCTGTGCTTTTAACCGTATTTAAACCCCTTATTAGCGTTGATATTTTCCAAAATGAATAATAAATCCCCATATTCTTTTGGTTAGTTTAAATGCTAATATAAAGGTATTTTTTTGTTCTTTTGATATTTAAATAAAAAAATAGGTAGAATGAATCTTTTTCACTCTACCTATACACAAAATTATATAAATGTTATAATCTAACTAAGAACCTAATGGTTCAGTTAAATTAAAACCTGCTAAATATTTCTTAGATATTTTGCAAGTGTATAAGAGTGGTTTCCTAGACCATTCTTTTTCTTTGTTTATTTAATTAATTTTATTGTATCATAGTTTTTTATTGTTTTGCTTTTTTTAGTTTTCTTTCTTTAACTGCATCTGTGATTGCAAAAATACCTAATGAAATTAAAGTTAAAGCAAATGCTATACCAATAACGATAACACTAACGCCACCTCACGCTCAATTAATATTTTTTGTAATTGCTCCTAATAAAATTAGCACTATTCCAAATAATGAAAACAATGTAAAAGCACCAACTAAATAAGTATGATTATTTTTAAAAACTGTTGATAATTTATTTATATTTTTATACATTTTGTTATTCTCCTTTTCTTAAATTTTAACATAGTTATTTTTTATTTTGCTTTTTCTTCTTATTTAGATACTGATACAAATAACAACTACCAAGTACCACAAAGGCAACACCAGCAACCGAACCGATTGCAATACCAGCAATCGCAATGTTAGATAATTTATTAGGTATATTGCTGTCTTTTATTTGCAAGGTAAATTGTTCTGATGTGGCATTATTGTATTTAACAGTAATGTTGACTTTGTCATTTGGTTTAAATTCGTTTTTATTTAACTCAAATTTCACTTTGTTTACATCATAATTGCTAGTATTTACCGCAGGAATTGTGATACTGTTTGGAATTTGGGTTTTTAACTGTGCGATAACTTGCTCAGCTGTCAACGGTTCTTTTGATAACAGTTTACCATTTGTTTTAAACCACTCAGCAACGGCAGTTGCAAATTGACTATCACTTGCTTGTTGTTGTCAGTTTGCACTAGCTTTGATTATTTTATTTAGTTCTGTTGCATTAAGTTTTTTAATGCTTTCATTATAGCCATTCAAATTTGCTCAACTATAAAAAGTTTGTCCTTGTTCAGTATCTCAAAAGTTCGGTGTTAAATTATCTTTGTTTAAACTAATATAGTAAAAACTTGAATTATCAGCACTATCTTTTGTTTCAACCAAAAATCGACCTTGATATGAATTTAACATCGTTGCATTTAAAGATAAATCACCAGTAATATCTAATTGTTGTCCATTTTTTTGTCAATCTTCATTTAAACCATAAACAACACCACTCTGCACTGTTGAACCCGTTGGTTTGTTTAAACTAACTTTAACTTCAGTATCAGAGTAGTACAAATCACTAGTTAAAGTAACATCCCCTACTTTGTCATTAGTTGGCACTTGATAAACATAACTAGCAATATTGCCAAACGGCGATGTATTTTTTTGTACAGTAATATTTGGTTGTGCCAACAATGATGATACGATGATTTGCCCTGTGTAACTTTTTCCATCAAGTTTAAAGGCTATTTCAATGTTATAGTCTCTATTTTCACTTGCTGTACTTGTATCAGGCAAATCAAAGTCTCATTTTTTATCCGGACTAGGCATAACAATTCCATTGACTTTAACAGTTTCAATATCAGTGTTTGCTATTTTGACTTTAACTTGTCCATTAGCAACAAGTTGGTCATCACGCAATCACGCTATATTTTTTGATTTATCAACCAAATTAAAATTAGAATATTTTTTAATTCAATTTAAATTAGTTTCAGTACTAAATATTAATTTTTTATCAGTGTCCCAAGCATAGATTAATTTATTTGAATAAATTAAGTTAGAAAAATTATATATTCCATCGATTTTGATTGGTGTTGTTTCACCATATTTTAACACAAAAATACCATTCTCATTTGAATAAAATAAATCATTATTATCAGTTATTAACAAATCGAAAATTATTTTTTTATCAATATTGTCTATTTGTGTTGCTGTATCTGAATTATTAATTAGTAAAAACATTCCGTTTTGTGTTGCAATATAAGCATCATTATTTTTATTAAAAATCATTCCTAAAAATGAATTTCTAATAGCGTCCATACCTTTAATATTTACTAAC
>NZ_JXYY01000046.1:0-9549 GCF_016082235.1 Spiroplasma sp. hyd1 | reverse complement strand
ATTCAGAAAGGAAATAACGAAATGAAAAAATTACTAAGTCTATTAACCATATCAACATTGGCAACGAGCGTTCCCGCGCCGTTGCTTGCCAATACAGTACAAACTCGTTTTAAACGCGATGTTAGTTCTTTGACATCCAACTCAAACAACGACTACCTACCAATAAAAAAAATAAACGGAGTTAATGATAAAGTTCAATCAATTTCAGTTGACAGTAAAAACAATGTCTATTTTGAAATGGGTAAAGGTGGTGCCTATGTGTTGAAACGAGGTTCAGACACGCCAACCAAAATAAATGGGTTTGTTGATGTTATGATTAGTTATGCATCTGCAATTGATAGCAATGACAATATTTATTTTGGTACAGATAATGGTGCGTATAAGTTGGTTGCTGGGTCAAGCAATGTAATATCAATTTCAACCTTGCCTTCTTTTGTTCAATCAATTTCAGTTGACAGTAAAAACAATGTCTATTTTGGTACAAACAATGGTCTTTATGTGTTGAAACAAGGTGAAATAACACCAACAAAAATCAATGGTATAAATGGTGNTTTTGTATCATCTGCAATTGATAGCAATGACAATATTTATTTTGGAAAATTTGATGGTGCATATAAGTTGGGTGTTGGCGAAATAACACCAACAAAAATCAATGGTGTTAGTGGACAAATAAATTCAATTGCCGTTGATAATACAAGATATCTTTATCTTGGAACAAATAATGGAACTTTTGTAATACATTCAGCATTGACAGCCTTAGAATGAACAAAAATACAAAGTCAGTTTACTTTGGTTGATAGTTCAAAAACGAAAACTTGAACTCGCCCTGACTTGCTTAGCGTGGATGGGGAGGTTAACATTGATATTGCTAACCCAAACATTGATAAAGTTTTATTTGATAATGTTGAACAACCACAAACAAGAAAAAATTGGAAAATCAATGTTAAACCCGAAACTGCACCACGAGACCATAATTTACAAGTAATGTTTACTTTGGATGGTAAACAATATACCAGTGAAATTACGGTCTCTATGCAGGCGAAAATAGACCCACCGACACCAAGCAAACAAGAAAATATAAGTGATGTGATTAAATTTGCTGATGAGAATAATTTAGGCAACATTGTTGATAACAACGATAGTACTATTTTTTCGGCAATTACACAGAAAAACGCACGCATTGTTGATTTTTCACAAATTACAATTGAGAAAAAAGACAACAATTCGGCAACATTAACTGCAAAACCAGATAGCAAGAGTTATAAAGGTTCGGTTGCTGTTAAATACAATGTTGTTCCTGCAACAACAGTTGATTTAAAAATAGATGTAGTATCAACATCATCAAAAGCAACGGTGGTGAAAGATTATCTTGGTCAAATTGATACAAGCAATCTTACTAACCCAGTTAACACATTTTACTATGCAAGTAGTGAAAGTGTTATTACAATGGTTAAACCAACCCCAAGTAGTGTGATAACTGGTGTTGTGTATGGTTGTGATGATAAATGAAATAAAACATCACAATCAAGCAACATTGACCCATCAAGTGGGATTAAACTTGATGGGTCGCAGTTGGCAACAAAGAATGGTAAATATGTTGTTGAGTTGTCTGACAACTTAGGTCATAAGAATAACATTTATTTACAAATTGCCCCACAACAAAAAATGGCAAATTATTTTGATACTGATAATGGAAAACAATTTGAAATTTGAGCGAAAGCAAATGGATATGACAATATCCGTGGTTATAGTGCTAGTCAGTTAAATAAATTGTTTGCAGAGAGTAAAAATTGACAGCAAATTGCTAGTGATAATCAATTTGCTAGTGCTCTTTCTGATTGGTTTAAAACAAATGGTAAATTGTTTTCAAAAGCACTGTTGACAAAAGAGCAAGTCGTTGAGCAGTTAAAGAAACAAATTCCAAGTGATATCAAAATTGATAAGGTAAATACCAGCAATTATGATATAAACAAAGTTTCGTTTGTTTTAAATCAAAGTGAGTTTAAACCAAATGACAAAGTAAATATTACTGTTAAATATAATACTGCCACAGCAGATAGCTTTACCTTACAAATTAAGGACAGTAATGCACCAGATAATAACAAAAAATCTGGTTTGGGTATTTGGGCTATCTTTGGAATAGTGGTTGGTTCGTTGGTGGGTCTTGTTCTTCTTGGGTGGTTGTTATGAAAATTTGTGGTTGACCCGTTTATTTTAGGACCAATCCGCGATAAAAAACAAAAAGCGTGAAGAATTAGAGAAGACAAAGCCTTAGCAGAAATCGAGGCCGAAGAAGAAGCCGAAAAAGCAAAAAGAGGGAAATAAGATGAATTGAACAATTTTCTTTGCGGTGCTTATTCTTATCTGTCTTTTTGCTCGTCCGGCGTGGTGAGTATTTAGAAAAATACTAGGTCTTTTAGGTTTTATAACTGGTTTCTGCAAAGGCATTAGTGATGTTAGAAAGAAAAAGAAATTAGATAAACAAATGAAAGGTGGTGATAAATATGATGTTACTAGCGACAAGTGGGTCAACTAGTTTGCAAGAAATTGGTAATAAAATAATTTCCGTTGGAATGCCAATTCTAATCGGAGTAGCGATTGTTATTGGGATTGTTATGGTGGCATACTATGGTATTGCTGGGAAATTTGCCAAAAACGCCGAACAGCGAAGAGAAACGATTGCTCGTGTTACTTGGGTTGGTGTTTGTTTGGGGATTGTGATTTTGGCCAGTGCGATTGTATTGGGTCTAAAAGATGTTATTTTAGGCATTGCATAAAAGGGGGAATTAAAAAATGGTACAAAATAAAAAAGGGTTAAAAAACCCTTTCAGTGTTGGCAAGTCCGCCAAGATAAAGCCAACATCATTTAAAAATGTCATAGCCATTGTCAATAATATGATTAAAAAAATGGCTATCTTTCTTATTATAGCATTTTTGCCGTTGATGTTAATAGCAGTAATTATTGTCGTAATTATTGCGACGATTATGGCGATATTTACCCCCGACACAATCAATCATTTTACTAGTATGCACTCCTCAGAATTGTTTATACAATATAATCAATCGTTGAGTGATGGTGGTGGAGACGCACCAAGTTGGCTGCTTGGTAAAATTATGGACGCGGTATTTATGATTTTATATATTATTTTCATAAAACCATTATTGTGACTTTTAAATAAATTCCAAGACATAATTTATTTTATGTCGGGTGGGAATTTGACAAATCGTTTGCTGTTTGAAAATAATACTGATAGTGGTGTGCCGATGTTATTTATTGTGATGTTATCAATTGCTGGGATAATATTGGCGTTGTTATTGGCAGGGCGGATGATTGAAATAATGTTGGCTGATGAAAAACATAGCAAGTTAAGAATAACATTGCGTAATATGATTTTATTGTTTGTAGCTATTTCGACAATACCAGTTATTTTCTATACCTTGAATATTATTGTTAACTTGTTAACGCAAGCGATTATGCAAGCAAGTAACTTAAATATGCAAAATATCGGGTTGTTTATATTTAATTCGTCGTTTGATAATGGTATGCACGATTTTGATTATGTGCCAGCGAGTTGAACCTTTGATGATAGTGGGCATTTTAATTATTTGCTGTGTTTGTTTTCAGAGGGCTTTATGATTTACATTTTCTTGTTGATTGCGTTGTTCCTATTTTGAAGAACTGCGGAGTTATTAATTCTTTATGTAATATCGCCCGTTGTGATAGTATCGGCAATTCAAGATGAGGGACGAAGATTTAAAAACTGAAAAGAATTAACTGTTGCTCGTTTTATTAGTTTTAATATGGTTTTCTTGGCGTATAGTTTGTTTTTATGGAGTATGTCAGTGTTTGCGGAAATTGGCAAAGCCATTCCCGACCCAACAACAAGACCAATTTTTACTTTATTAGGTATTTTTGCGTTTGGTATTGTTGTTGTGAAATCACCACAACTCTTATCATCACTGATGGGTGGTACTACATCGTTGAGTGATGGGATTGGTAATATAATGGGGTTAAAAGTAGCAACCAATGCCTTTATGACTGGTGGTGCGTTGACAGTAAGTGGTGTGAAGGCAAGTTATAGTTTAAGTAAAAAAACTGCTCGTGGACTTGGTGCGGTTCGTGCATATCACACGGGGACAAAAGAACACGGTTTTAAAAATATTGCCAAGGCACAATTTAAAAACGCATTCACTGGCGATTATAAAAACCAACATAGCAAAACAAGTGAAAAAATTAATCAGTGATTTACTGATAAATAATCGTTTGTGGCACATTGAAAGTTATTTTAATGAATAAGATATTAACTCAATGCTTTACAAAGCATAATAAAGGAAACATAAATTATGGAAATAAAAGAAAACAAGTGAACAACAGTAAACATTATGGCACGCAGAAAACTTAAACGCGAAACCGAAAAGGCCAGTTTATTTTCAATCCCTGAACATAAGGGGTTGTCGGTGTGAATTAGTAAAAAATGTATTCACGGTTCGCGTAACGGAAAAATGCTTGCTGTTGGTATTAAAGCCGATGATGATTATACAATATGAATATATGACGCTGACAGCAACCGTCATTTAAAAAGTGAAATTTGACAAGGACAGTACTTACTCAATCTTTATCAAGCGGAATTTAAAAAGATTGTTGCTTGACTTGACAAACAACAAGCAACAAAAAACTTAGGGGGTGAATAATTATGGAAGAAAATAAAGCTCGCATTATTACAAAACGAGCCAGTAAAATTCGTTTTACAATTTCTAATGCTCTTGGTGGAATTGGTAAAGTTGAAATTGCAATTATTGTAATTGATTTTTTAATTACAGCGTTGATTTTTTCTTTTCTATTTAAGTATCAAATAATCGGTAGTGTGCTTATTACCATTTTTATGTGATTAACAAGCTTAATTTTAATGTTTCCAACAAAAAATGGAAACAAAGTATACAGCGTTATTTGAACTGCATTCAAATATATTTTTGTTAAAAAACAAAATAATGATGTTTTAAAAATTAGTCAAATTCAAAAAATAGAAAACAATACCATTAAATTTAAACATAAAACTGGTGTTGTTTATCGTATTGAAGCTGTTGATATTTTGTTAGCTAATCAGCAAGAGCGTGATATTCCTATTTATAAATTAGCAAGCATTTTTAAAACAATAGATATTGATTTTGAAATTTGTAAAATTCAAATTCCTTATGAATTTAACGAACAAATTAAAAATATTGATAAATTATTACTCAAAGAAAAAACTGAGTTTAAAAAAACTGAGTTAATAAATTTGAAAAATTGATATATGAATTTGCAATATGGTAATCAAAAATTAAAAACTGCTTACTTTTTAATGATTACTGCTGATAATGTTGCTTTAATAAATCAAAAATTAAGATATGTTATTAATGAATTTGATAATAACATTAAATTTATTAAAGCAACNTTNGAAGAAACAAGTTTATTAGTTCAACGNAATATTATTCCAACAAATAATGTTGTTGANAAACCACATAAAATTAGACAATTTNCTAATTATGTGACAGTTGATAATAAATTTATTTCTTATTTAACTGTATCACAATATCCGTTGTTGGTNCCTGATACTTGGTTGGGTTTTCTTGCTAATTTGAACAATGTTAATGTTAATATGAANGTTCATCATATTTCAGAACAAGAAGCATTGAAATTGCTTGACCGTGCTATAAATCGTGCTGAAATTCAAACNACAAGCAAAACAAGTGAAGAAATTAANTATCAATCNTANTTGGAACATTTTACAGAATTAATGAATATGGTTCAAAATGGTGGTGAAACCTTGAAAATGGTTTCAGTTATGTTTANTTGTTTTGCTGATACAAAAAAAGAACTAGATAGTATTAGAACGATGTTAATAAGTGAAATGNTNAAAAAAGGCTTTATACCTGATGAATTAAAATTTCAGCAATTAAAAGCATATAATTTTGTCTGAAACAACAATATCAAAAACAGCACNGAATGATGACAAGAAATGCCTGTTATTTCACTNGCAAGTAGTTATCCGTTTGTAGCAACACCTTTAAATGATAANNANGGGTTNNTNNTGGGAACGAATGATATTGATGAACCGATAAGTTTTGATATAAAACACCGTGATAGTTTCCGCAATAGTAGTAATGCNTTNNTTGNNGGNATGACNGGGAGCGGNAAANCATTTAATGCTAAAAAGCAATTAAATTGATTATATTGTAATAACACAAANTTATATATTATTGACCCTGAGCGGGAATACCACCAACTAGCCAATTATTATGGTGGGGAAATTATCCCAATTGGGAAATCAGACAAAGCACTAATAAATCCGTTAGAGATTTTTTCAGATGACTTATTAGAACATATATCGTTACTGGAACAATGGTTTAAAATCTTATATCCGTCTTTAACAGATATTGATTTAAGTTTATTACAACAAACCCTTTTGAAATTATATAAAGATTTTAAAATTACTGATAAGACAGAATTAAACACTTTACTTGCTCGTGATTATCCTACTTTATCACATTTGTTTACTTTAATTGAAAAACAAGAAAAAAACGAAAATAACAAATCACACTTATACAATGTTTTATGAAAACTTGCCAAAGGAGCCGATGGTGCTTTGTGAAACGGAATAAGCACCTTATCGCTAAAAAGTAATTTGATTGTTTTTGATACCCACGAATTAACTTCAAACAAAAACCGCCAAAATGCCCAATTGTTTTTAATGCTTTCCTTTTTGGATAAGGTGGTAAAACAAAACAAAGCTAAAAACCAAGCATTACCAATTGCAGAACAACAATGAATTTGTATTGCCATCGATGAAGCTCACTTATTGATTAATGAAAACAGTACCTTAGCGTTGAATTTCTTATTTGAAATGACAAAACGCATTCGAAAATATAATGGTATTTTATATATTATGACGCAAAATATCAACGACTTTATGGGCAATGCGAATATTAAAACGCAAGCCCAAGGAATAATCAACAACTGTTTATATCAGTTTGTTCATCATTTAGCGGCGAGCGATTTACAAGATTATGATAATTTAATTGCCACTAGTGGGCGATTAAATCAATATCAAAAAGATACGATTGCAACCGCACCAACGGGAACTTGCTTGTTTTCTATTGGTGCTAATAACCGAATGTTATTGAATGTTGAAGCAAGCGAAATAGAACAAGAANCTTTTAGTTAGGAGNNAAATTTATGNNNAAAATAAAACAATNNTATNAAAAACTTAATAAATTNNAAAAAGTAATCTTTTGAATTATTTTTGCTGTATTAANCTTTTTCTTATTTATTTTGCTTATCAATATTGTGATTGCTCTTGGCTATGCGGGAATAAAACTAAAAGCGATTACTTGNCAAACCTTTTCAACTGCTTATANCAAAGATATTTGCTTTAAAATTTCANCAATTATNNGCACTATCGTTGTNNTTGTCNTTGCTGGTTTTATTGGTTATCAGAAATGACAACACTTTGATATGTTTGCNTACGAACAAAAGAAAAAAGCAAAACGAAAAGAGCAAGAATTTAAACAAATTCCGCAAGATAATTTGCTTAAATTAAACAAAAACTTTGGTTTAATAAAATCAAATTTAACTCAACACACTATCCTTGTTGAAACAACGGGTAGTGGTAAAACAACAACATTAATGCAAATCATAAAATCGTTAAGGTTTAAATTCCGAGAAACAACAATTATTATTGATGGTAAAGGAGATATTGATTTAATTGATAAAGTTAAACAACTAGACCCTAACGCCTTTATTTGAGAAATTGGTGGGTCAACGGAATATAACCCTTTTGCGACAAAAGATAGTGTTGTGTTATCCGATAAGATAATGTCGTTGTTTAATTTTACCGAACCCCATTATGAAGCATTGGCAAATGATTATGTGTTGATTTTAACCGAAACATTAATTAATAAAAATGTTGATTTAACATTAGAAAATATTATTAAATATTTTGATAAATCAGAATTAAAACAATTAATTAGTAAGAAAGACAGCCGTTATGAATATTTAGAAAAAATTGATGAAGATGACATATTAGGAATGCGTTCGCGATTAAATGTTTATCGCCAACAACTAAAAACAAATATTGGGATTAAAAATTCCTTGGTTGATTTATCAAAACAACATAAAACGATTTTGTTTAGTATCAATTCGTTGATGTATCCCAAACTAGCGGGTTCGGTTGGTAAAATCATTATCCAAGACTTAAAAGAATTAACCACTCTAAAACCAGTTAATCAAAAAATTAACATTGTTTTAGATGAGTTTAATGTCTTTGCGAGTGAAACGATTGTCAATTTGATAAATAAATCACGCAGTTTTAATTATCAATGTTTCTTGTCGTTTCAAACAATCAACGACCTAAAAACAAACAATATGAATTTAACAGATACCATTTTTGGAAATGTTAATACTATTGTTTGTCATAACATTAAAGACCCGAACACCGCAGAATATGTAGCGAGTGTTTTTGGTACCCACGAAACCGAAAAACTAACTCGCCAACTTGATTTTAAAAATAACACGGCTGATATGGGTTCGGTGCGTTCAGTCGATGAGTTTATTGTTCATCCGAACGACCTTAAAACACTTAAAATTGGCGAATGCTATTTAAAAACCACTCTACCGAGTGGCAAATTATTTATTAAAAAAATTCAAGTTGACCCCACTTGTTTAGATGACTTAATTCAACAATTAAATAAATAATACACTCTACCTGTGCTATAATAAACACAACTAAATAAAAACAAAGAAAAATGACACCAACGTCATTCTTCTATACACCTATTAAGCGGTCTATCAAACCACTTAACTAGGGCTTATTAATTTAACCCCCACCTTTTGGTAGGTCAGTTAAATTATAACATTTTTTAATTTTTGTGTATAGGTAGAATGATAAAAAAGTCATTCTACCTATTTTTTTATTTACAGTATAAATCACAATTATTTACCCGTAAATTAGTGTTTAAACTAACCAAAAGAATATTTATTCTACATTTTGGAAAATATCAACGCTAATAAGGGGGTTAAATTCGCTCAAAACCGCAGAAAGGAACAGAAATTATGAATACAACTACCACTAACTATCAACCACAAACTAATTATCACTTTGTTAAATTGCCAACTGGTGGTCAGTTTAAGGTATTTAATCAGTTAGATAATCAAAAACACATGTGTAACTTTTTTGTTCATAAATCAGATATCTATAAATACACAATACTTTCAAATAAAGTGCGGGTTGGTGATAATTTTATTAGTGTTGGCAAAAAAGACATCCACGTTACAAAAACAGACCCTAACTGGTTTAATGTGGGAGTGCGTGTTTTTGGCACATATCATATTTATTATGCGGATGGAACACANATNAAANCAACNGGNTATGANGCNATGATTAAAACCAATATGTATNAATTNCATCNNTTAAATACNNTNCACCGTCAATTTGAAAAATGACAAGNANTCGAACCTCGCCTTCGTAAGTTTAAAAACCGCGAAGAATTTTTAGCTGACGTTGATAAAAAATA
>NZ_JXYY01000045.1:0-9820 GCF_016082235.1 Spiroplasma sp. hyd1 | reverse complement strand
AGGGCAAAAATTCCATTCATAATGTTTGTCCCATGTAAACCAAAGAACCAAAAGAATGATACAAATAAAATATATAATAAGGCAAATCCTAGTCCCACATTGGGATTAGACGCAGCGTTCATAAAAGGATATGTAAAAAATTTATAAATTAAAGTAACTAATGTTAATGCTTTAAAATTTAAATTAAAAGCACTATATTCTGAATTTGTTGCAATGTCCTTCAATGGTCCAAATTGTCCTCACATTGAATCAGCAGTCATTGTTAAATATTCAATCTTTTTCACTAATGCAATTTGAGCATCAGTTAACGATTCTAAAGTTCCATTTAATAGTTGAAACATTTCCCCTTCCGTATTTCGAAAAATTCCTGCAAAATCAGCTTGTTTAGTAAATTGTGCATTAAATTGATCAATCACCGTATATTCAATTGGTGCTCAAATTAATAACTGTGATACGATCCCAAATAAAAAAGTTGTAATAATCATTGGTAATAATTTTGCAAAAGCATGACCAACGGCGGGGGGAACATTTTTTGACATCCTAATTGCTAACCGATTATTGCGTTGTAGAAAAATAAATAATTCCGCACTTAAAAAGGCAATAATAATGCCAGAAAACAACCTTTCTGCTCCCATAAATTTATGGGCAAATTCTCAACCACCAATCCCTGCTTCCGCGACAATAAAAGTAGCAAAAGAAACAATTCCAGCCATAATTGCTGGGTCTTGACCACGACGTTTTCCTAATAAATAACCAATTAGAAAAACAATATATAACGTCATCACCATTAAGGAAGCATTTCAAATTACCCCATTAACAGATTTTAACGCTTCAAGGGCCTTCACAGCATTAGGCAAAAAAACAATGTTATCACCATCAAAACCATTATGCATTTTACTTCAATACGCAATTCAATAAGATAATGAAATAACACTTGAACCTAAGATAATTTGATTAATAAACACAGCTAACGCCCCCGCAATTAATAACGAGGTAATTAAAGCAAAACTATCTCGAATAATTGATAAGTGGGTTTGATTTCCAATTTTTCCAACCGTTGGAATAAATTTGTTATTTAATCATGCTGTAAATTTATTTGGTTTTGTCCTCACTGATTCTCCCATAATTAAATCATCTCCTTTCTCAAATTATAAATTTAATTTTTGTAACGCAAAAGATAAGACTTTGTCACCATCACCCATCCCATAATCCATTTGATCAATTACAAAAACCGGAATTTAATCTTTAATTGTTTTGTTAAAACGATCTAATTCATAACGAACTTATGGTCCTAATAATAAAATGCTAGCTTCTTGCCAACGATGAATTGCCTCAATGGTTGAAATTGCTAAAACAGTTATCTCACAATCTAGCTTTTTCGCTGCTTCCTCCATTCGTTGGACCAAAATTGATGTACTCATCCCGGCGGAACAAGCCAACATAATAATTGGTTTTGCATCCATTATTTTGGTTTCCTTTCTCTAAATTTTATTATTTTAAATGATTGTATAGTGTAAAAATAAACAATAAAATTATTTAATAAAATNACATATAAAAACTAGTGTGCCACAGCTAAGATATATGATCAATTATAATAAATATTAAAATCCTTTAATCATAATTCTAAAGAAATTCAAAATCTTAATAATAACAAAAATTCCAAATGGAATTAAAATAATTCAAGCATCACCTAAAAAGGTCATTAATTGTGGTAATACAGCATAAATTGCTTCTTTAACTTTCATCATTGCTTGNCCTAAACCACTTCAAATAGAACCCATTCCATCTGAAATAGTAGGTTTATCACCAACTGCTAAAAAATTAATTGCTGTTGTTAAATACATACCTAACATTATTTCTTATCCTCCTTATTTTCAATTTCTTTTTTATCTTTTTTCTTTCCTCGAATTTGGCGAATTTTTTGATAAATTGATAAACCAATTCANGCAAAAATACCTAATATAATAACAACACTAAAAATTGTCGTTAATCAAACTGGCATAATATATCTCCTTTCAATAAATTAAAAAATTGAAATTTGCAAACTCGCTCCGCTCGTTGTCGCTTTGCTCCACTTAAAAAACATTATTGAATAAATTATCCGCTAATAAATTACGCGGAATAATTTATTCTTTNACTTTTTAATTTCAATATCNTTTGCAATCTTATTGACAGTATTAATAACATTATCTTTACCATACCTTTTCACTAACGACCGCAAAATCAAATATTGCTTTGTTTGCATAATTCCAAGCTCCTATAATTAACTTAAAAAAGTTAACTAAATTAATAGTTAACTTTTTATCGGTTGGCATTTGCAATTTACAGATTATAAAGAGTAAATAGTTGCTAATTCCAAGCTTTTCTACTTTTAGTTTATCACAGTTTTTGTTATAACAAAAAAACGGAAAGTTCAATCCGTTCCAAAAAATTTTTTTCTTACTTTTTATTAATAAGTTGGTCATTAATCAAAACAATAAATTTATCAAAACTAACAGTTGTTTGTTCTTCTTGACCATAAATCCGATATGTAATTAATTTTTGATCACGTTCTTGATCACCAATAACAATTTGATATGGGATTTTTGCTACTTGTGCTTCACGAATTTTATAACTTAACCGTTCATCGCGATCATCAATACTTGTTCGTAATTTTAGTTTTTTAAATTGTTGGTGTAGTTCTTCAGCGTATGCTAAATGATGTTGATTATTAACAGGCATTAAAACAATTTGTTTTGGTGCTAGTCAAAATGGCAAGACCCCTTTTGATTGTTCTAATAAAATTGCAATGAAACGTTCATAAGTACCAATTAAACCACGATGTAACATTACTGGCATTGCTTTTTCCCCATTTGAGTCAATATAACTTAACTTAAATTTTTGGGGTAGTAAAAAATCAAATTGCAATGTTGAAACAGTAATTTTATGGTTTAAAGCTGTTTTAATTTGAACATCTAATTTTGGACCATAAAAAGCCGCTTCACCAACCATTCGAACATATGGGATTTTTAAATCATCTAAAGCTTCTTGTAACATTTGCTCAGCATGATTTCACATTTGATCATCATCATAATATTTTTCCTTATTAGCTGGGTCTCGTAATGATAACGAATAATAATCAACACTAATATTTAAAGTTGTTAAAACTTCACTAATTAACTTAAAACAACGTTTAAATTCTTCTTTTAACTGGTCATGACGAAGAAAAATATGTGAATCAGTTAATTGCATCATTCGCACCCGTTCTAGTCCTGTTAAACTCCCCGATGTTTCATAACGGTGTAAAATGGCATGTTCGGCAATTCGAAGGGGCAAATCACGATAACTACGTTGTTTATAATTATAAACAGCAATATGATGGGGACAAGCCATTGGTCGTAAAACACTAATTTCATTATCTTGTGCCATTGGCGCAAACATATTTTCCTGATAATGATCTCAGTGCCCAGAAATTTTATACATTTCACTTGTCCCAATAACAGGAGTATCAACTTCAATAAAATCATATTCTCATTCTTTTTCCCGAATATATTCTTGTAACACTTTTTTTAAAGCCATACCATTTGGTAATCAAATTGGTAACCCTGGTCCAACTAACTGATCAAAAGTAAAAATTTCAAGGTCTTTGCCAATTTTACGATGATCACGCTCTTTTCGTTCTTGATAAGTAAGCATTAATTGCTCAAATAGTTCACGAGAAAAATGAGCACCACCAGTAATTCGTTGCAACATTTTATTTTTAGCATCATCTTTTCAATATGCTCCAGCTAAGGCTCATAATTTAAAAACTTTAATATTTTTAGGCGGAACAACGGGATAATTATTTGGTAAATATAATTGTTCAGCCACAAAGTAAGCACATTGTTCAGCAACCGCTTGGTCACTCATTGTTGCTAAGAAGTATTCATTATTTTGATATCATTTTTTTGCATCTGTTCCTGACCCACAAACAGAATTAATTGTAATATTATTATTAATTAATTTTGTTATTTCTGCTTCAATAGCACTAATATCAGTTTCTTTTAGATGTGGTTCAACATCAATATCAACGAAAAAAGTATCATCTTGGTAAGCAATTTGTGCAATACGAACCGTTGGATATAAATTAGTAATTGCTTTTGCAGTTATTAACCCTGCGGTATAATTAATCATTGATAATGCTAACGGTGATTTATCCGTAATAATTTCTAATTTGCCATCGGTTGTTATCAAATAATCTAAATGACAAACTTTGTTAGCAAAGACTCCTCCTAAGGCTGCTTTCCCCAAACTTGGTGCAATACTAGTTGCAATTGCTTGAATTGTTTGTGGTTCTGCTAATTCACGCACCTGACCATCAGGTAAAGTAATTTTAATCATTTTGTATCTTCCTTTCTAAAAGAAAAACTCTCTCCCAATATTATTCCTTAATAACACTAGGAGCGAGTTTTTCGCGGTACCATCCTAATTAAATTAGGTTTAAACCTAATTTATCTTTCACACTTAATAACGAAAAGTGCTTAAACGTAAACATTATTGTTGCTAGTAATTTAACTATTCTTTTGTTAAGCTTCCATCATCCTTAACTTGCTGGGAAAAGAAGTGTCGTTAAACTATGGTCAACTTGTTTACTTTATTTAATTGTAATTTCTTTAATTTCTTCATTACGAGCAAATAAGATTGTTGAACCAACTTTTGCTCCTCATTTTTTTGCAACTTCGCAAATTGCTTGATCATTAGTTTTAAACTCATCATAATTATCAACTTTGTTCATAAAAATTGAATGTCATGCTCCAAAAGCGGTATATAACGCTGGAATTGGAGTAACTCCTAAAATTATAACATTGGGACGGAATTTTGAAATTGTTTTCAATAGTTCGCCCGTATTTGAAACAACCACTGCATATTCATATTTACCATCTTTAGCTTTATTTGCTAATTTTTTAGAAATTTCAGCTCGTGGTCCAAATGTTGAACGGGTCGCATCTTCTAATTGTTTATCATAGTATAATTTTGAATAAAACTCATGTTCAGCACGTTTATTAATTAAAGCCATTGTGCCAACAGTAATAAAGGGATAGTCACCATTTGCTGATTCTCCTGATAACATCGTTGCATCAGACCCTAATTCTGTTGCAAAGTAAACATCAGTTACTTCCGCTCTTGTTGGCGAAGGGTTTTCTGTCATTGTTTCTAACATTTGTGTTGCTACAATTACAATTTTTCCTGCTTCACGACATTTACGAATAATGATTTTTTCTCAATATGGAACATCATAATAAGGAATCTCTAATCCTAAGTCTCCCCGTGCCACCATAATTCCGTCTGCAGCAGCAATAATTTCATCAATATTATTAATTCCAATTTGTGATTCAATCTTTGCAATAATTTGAATGTGCTCCGCATTACATTCTTTTAATAGTTTTCGAATTTCTTTGATATTTGCTGCTGTATTAACAAATGAAGCAGCAATATAATCAATTCCTTGTTCCACTCCAAATTTAATATCATTAATATCTTTTTCGGCTAAAAACGGTAAGGTAAAATCAACCCCTGGTAAATTAATTCTTTTATTTGTTTTAACAATGTGATGATTAAATGCTTTTGTTTCAATTAAGCCTGGTTTAATTGCAATAACATTTAATTGTAATTTCCCATCATCAACTAACACCACATCCCCAACTTTTAAATCTTGGGACATATCATAAGAAACTGTCATTTCAGTTCCCGTTCCCTCACGGGTTTGATATTCATTTGGTAATGAATAAATCGTGACAGTTGCTCCAGCAAGAATTTCTTGTTTTCCATCTTTCATTATTCCAACACGAATTTCTGGTCCTTTCGTATCTAATAAAACTGAAATTGGTTTTCCAATTTTTGCACTAACTTCTTTTGCTCAAACAATTCGTGCCCCTTGTTCTTCATGATCTCCATGTGAAAAGTTTAACCGAATCGTATTCATTCCCACTTTGAACAATTCTTCAATCGCCCCCGCTGAATGCGTACTTGGTCCGATTGTTGTAATAATCTTTGTTCGTTTCATTTTCTCATTAATATTAAAGTTATCCATTCTTTTGACAATCTCCTTCTAAAAAATATCTTACCACCTTATTTTATCGCAAAATTATGATTTTTGATAAATATTCTGATTTAATTCATCAAATTGTGCTCAGATTTTTTTGCGTGAAGAACGCGGGATACTTAATGCTTCCATAATTGGTCGTGCCACAATTTGATCACCTTGATTTCCAATTGCTAAACCACCACGTCCAGCAATAATTTGTTCAACAGCAAATTGAGCCATTTGAAAAGCACGATAACGTTCCATTGCGGTTGGAATTCCCCCCCGTTGAGTATGTCCTAAGACTGTGGCACGTGTTACATAACCACTTTTCTGTTCCACTAATTTTGCTAATTCATGAACGTCAGGATAAATCATCTCACTAACAACAACAACAACACTACGTTTTTGAGCTTTGTGTAGTGCCACAACACGATTAGCAATTTCATCAGCTGTTAAAGCTGCTTCATTAATTGAGATTAAATCAGCACCCCCAGCAATTCCAGCATATAAGGCAATATCACCACAAGCATGACCCATTACTTCAACAATTGCACAACGATTATGTGATTGCATTGTGTCACGTAAACGATCAATTGCTTCAACAACAATATTAATTGCTGTATCAAACCCAATCGTGTAATCTGACGAAGTAATGTCATTATCAATCGTACCTGGTAAAGCAACACAATTAATACCCATTTCTGTTAAACGTTGTGCACCTTGATAACTACCATCCCCACCAATAACAACTAATGCTTCAATTCCTTGTTGTTTTAAATTAGCAACAGCTTTTTCCCGTACTGCTGGTTCTTTAAACTCTGGTAACCGTGCGCTCCCAATAACAGTACCACCTAATCGCATAATACTATCCGCAAAATTATTATCGACAAGTTCAATTCAATTATTGACCAAGCCTAAATAACCATCCCGAATAATATAAGTTTCTAAGCCTTTTGCGTGTGCTGTTTTAATTACTCCCGCAATTGCAGCATTCATCCCTTGCGAATCGCCTCCAGATGTTAGAATTCCAATTTTTTTTAACATATTGATACTCCTTTTCTTTTTTTCATCTTGTTATATTAATTTTAGTGGATATTCTCGGATTGTAAAGATTTTTTAACCAAAAGCATAAAAAAACACTAATTAATTAGTGTTTTTTTATATTTGGTTTAATTAAAAGTTGTTTATTAACTAAGCTGTTTTACCTTTAACATTAACATTAAAAGTAAATGATCCCAAAATTTTATTTCCTTCAGCAGTCACTATAAATATACAGCATTAATAACATCTAATTCAGATTGTTTAACATCAGTAATTGTTGCGACAATAAGTTCAGGTGAACCTTTAGCTTACCCCTGAAATATCAACTGTTGCTGTTCCTTCTTCTTTAACTGTAATTTCACTTGAAAATTCAGTCCCTGAAACATATCCTTGGATTTTTTTAGCTATTGTCAAGGCCTCAACCGACATCTCCTTGTTTGTATCTTTTTTGTAACAATCTTTAATTTGATCATCAGTTGCTTTTTTAATTGTTAAAGTAATTTTGTTATCTTTTGCTAACGGAAAACTAACTCCTTCTGCTAACTTGTAAGTAACAACAAAAGCATTTCTAAATAATGGCACATTATCATCAATTTCTTTATTTTTCTTGTTATCTTTTACTGTATTAGCAACAATCCTAATTACATCATAATTTAATTTACCTTCAACAATTCCTAACAAGACTTCCGCAAAATCTGATGCTTTTAACCCTCCTAAAGTATCTTTCATTTTAGGTCCTTTGTTACATGCGACTACTGTCGTTGCTCCGGTTGCTATTAATCCAAATGCTCCGACAATTGCTAAAAGTTTTTTCATTTCTTTTTCCTTTCTGGTCCAGTACGTTATACAAAACAAAAGTAATTATTACAATTAAAAATTACAATACATAAGAGGAAAGAAACGTTAATTTACTATTACATATTTTAATAATACTTTAACTGTTTTCTATCCTACTGACTTTATCTTATATTTTTCTTAGTTTCTTTCTCTTATACTAAATTAAGAATATCATATTTTTTTAAAAACCAATAAGTTTGAAAAAAAATCTTTCCTCTATTTTCAATACCTGTTTCACCAATCAATTGGAAGGTTTTAATGCAACATTTGGTTTATAATCTCCTTTACCTTTTGTTAACTTCAGTGCGGCGTTATCCTTTTCTTTTTCTTGTTTTGTTAGATTGGTATTAGTAAATGCTCTAAGAGTGAAAAGCTTTTTTGAGTTAAAAAACATAAAAAAACACTAATTAATTAGTGTTTTTTTATGTTTTTTTGGTTTAATTCAAAGATGTTTAAAACTTATTATGTATTAATCGCTTTAACTTGTACCGTAAATTTAAATGATCCTGAGATTTTATTCCCTTTAGTAGTTACTGTAAATTCAACAGCTTTTGCGTTTGTGTAATCACCTTCTGCTTCATTATTTGTGATTGTATAATCTGTTCCTAAGACAACAGTTTGGTCAACTCCTGCTACTGCTTTAATTACTGTAGCAACAGGACCTGTAATCGCTGCATCAGTGTTAAGTTTACTTAAGTTTGCTGCTTTAACATCAGTTTTATCTTTTACAGTAATTGTTTGTTCTGCAACTGTTGGTTTTGTTGCTCCTGAAACATCAACTGCTGCTGCTCCTTGATCTTTAATTGTAATTTCACTTGAAAACTTAGTTCCTGAAACATATCCTTGGATTTTTTTAACTAATGTTAAATCTGCATCAGAAATGCCTTTACTTTCTCCAGCTTTGTAAAATGTTTTAATTTTATCATCAGATGCTTTTTCAATTGTTAAAGTAAATTTTTTATCTTTTTCTAATGGAAAAATAACATCTTTTGTTGTTACTACAAAAGTGTATCCAAATAATTTAAGATTATTAGTAATTTCTTTATTTTTAGCTTCATCTGTTACTTTACCAGCAACAATTCCAATTACTTTAGTATTTAATGCAGTGCCATCTGCAACTCCTAATAAAGCTTTTTCAAAATCTGATGCTTTTAATCCTCCTAAAGTATCTTTACTGTTATCTCCTTTGTTACATGCGACTACTGTCGTTGCTCCGGTTGCTGTTAATCCTAATGCTCCTAAAATAGCTAGAAGTTTCTTCATTTTTTTTATTTCCTTTCTGTTTAAGTAGGACATATGAAAGCAAAAGTAATTATTACAATTAAAAAATTGTAATACATAAGAGGAAAGGAACGTTAATTTACTATTAAATCATTTTAATAATACTTTAACTGCTTTCTAACCCACTGTCTTTATTTATATCTTTCTTAATTTCTTTCCCTTATACCGATAAGAATACCATAATTCTTTTAAAAAAGCAATAAATATTTAAAAAAACTTAGAATAAAGTTTTAGGTACCAACCATTCCCAAAAAAACCATAGTTTTTTGAAAAATTCCTTATATTATTTAGTTAAATGTCTACAAAATTAAGTTTCTTTAATTTTCTGATTTAATTTAACCTTAAAATAACTTTTTTTGCAACCTAAAAAAGCAATTATTTTAAAAATAATTTATTTAAAAACTAATAAGTTATATTGGAAATGGAGGATAAAACATGTATTTAGTTATAAAAGATTCAGATAGTATAAAAGATCATTATAAAATAACGGATTTAATTTCAAAAAACACCGATCATGAAGAAAAGGAAAACTTTTGATATAAATTTGGTTTAGAACAATATTGAACAGAATATTGTTGATCAAGTGGAACAATAGACTTCTTGCATTACTTGTTAAAA
>NZ_JXYY01000054.1:0-7530 GCF_016082235.1 Spiroplasma sp. hyd1 | reverse complement strand
GAAATATATATTATTTTTCGGAGGAAAAAATAAATAAAAAAATTATTAACTATTTTAGGAAGTTTAACATTAACTACTATTGGAACGGTTAATATTGTTAGTTGTACGGTAAAACCAAATGACAATAGTAATGATGCAAACGGTAGTATGCAAAACAATATGGCAATTTTAACTAAAATTGCCAGCACAGTAAGTAAAGGTATTAATGATTATGAGAATAATGGTAACTTGAAGGATTCAAATGCTTATCCCCAATTAAATTCTTTTTATGGTTTAGTTTCTGAAACTAAACCAAGTGTTGAAATCCCTGCTTCATCATCTGAACATAGTATGGGGTTAAATATGATTAAGCATGGCTTAAAATCAGTTTTTGATAATATTAATCGCCAAATTAAAGATGATTATTCTAATTACTATGTTAATACAATGCCGCTGACTTTTGAAGAAGATAAAGATAAGTTTATGTTAAACTATATTAATTTAAATAAAATTGCTGAAATAACGGGGACAGATATTAGTAACTTAAAAGCAGTACAATTACAATATAGTTTTATGTTAAATTTAAATTTTAAAAAACTAGATCAAAAAATGCCGTTCACAATTTCGTTTTTAATTTCAAATGATATTCAAAAAATTAGTAAACTTGTTAATGGTACCATTGAAGAAGTTACAAAAGTTTTAGTTAATTATTTTAAAAATTATGTGAATGTTGTTGTTGATAAAACTAATGAATTTAAATCAATTTATGATAATTTTCAAGTAAATTATGTTGGGGATGTTAAATCGTTAGATGATATTTTTGTGACTAAATTACGTCAGAACATTAGAGATGATAAAACAATTTCCTTACAATTAAAAGAAGGAATTGCTTTTGATGATACTGGTTATAAACGATTAATGAAAGTAGTATCCTCAACAATTACAGCTGAAAATTCTGGACAAATTCCAAAAAATCTTGATTTAGGAAATTATCAGCCAGCATTATGAGCGGGAGAAGGGGTTAATCCACCGGGATTAACAACTGAAAATTTTGTTAAAGCTTACAAAGAAAGTTTACCAGTTTTCAATGTCGATAAAAAAAATATGATGTTAGCAAAATTAAATGTCAATTTAAATTATATTAGTGTTTATGGTTTACCATTATCAGGAGCATTAATGATTAATAATCAAATTTATGAAAGTAATATTTTAATTAGTAGTCAAGGATTAACAACAAAATTAACTAATTTTGGAAAAATTATTGTTGCTTTTCATAATTATTATAATATTGATATTCGGAAACGAAAAGGTGAAAGCACTTGGAACAATGTAATTAGCAATTCTAGTGTTTTTCATGTCAAAGATGCCTTATCGGATTTAAAAGATAACATTAGTAGTAAAAATAAAATCTTGAAAAAATTATTAGCTAATTTTAAGAAAAGTGAAATAGCACAGGGATTAGTTGACCTTAACTTATTTAATATTTATAATTTAATTGATGATACTTCAACAAGGGTTGGAACTAGTGGTTATACGAAAGGCAAAATTATTTTTGATGTTTCTAATGGTTCATTCTGTTTAGCATTTTCTTTTGGAATAACAAGAATGGATTCAATTTTCTATGGGGCATATGGCGCTAATAATGGGCAAGCATCTAATCATCTTTGAAATGCAGGGCTTTTAATTGACCAATAATTATGAAAAATTGTTTTAATAATTACTTGAATTATTAAATAAATAACTATTTTTATTAAAATATTATAAATAATTTTAAAAAGAAAATGATTTTCTTTTTTTTCATTATATCATATCATCATCTTAGCTTAAGCTAAGAAAAGAAAGGTGAAATGAAAATGAAAAAACTACTAAGTTTATTAACTATACTAAAGATTAGTACTAGTTCAATGACAACATTAGTTGGAATGACACCAAATGAAACTACGAATGATTCTATTAATTATAATCATTTACAACAAAATAATATTTTACAAAATAATACTAATACTACTACTAATAATCCAAATACTAAAGGAATATATCTTAAACAAATTAAATTATGAGGATTAGGTCAAAAAGGCTTAGCTGGGGATACAGAATATAAAGGAGAAATTGGAATTGATATTTTAAACAAAAAAATTATCTTTTTGGGAAATGATGTTCCTTTTCATGTCTATTATAATGGAAAACGATTAAGTCGAAACCACATAACTTATAAAGTAATTAATATTAAAGATGAAAAAAATAAAATGGTTAAACAGATTTATATTAATGGTATGGACAGTATGAAAACTATTATTAAACGAAATAAGTTAGAAGATGGAATACCTTATAAAGAAAACTATTCAATTAGTATGTGATTTGCTGAACCAAACCGCACCGGGATATGACAAAATCAATTAATAAGACAAAAATCAACTAGTCACAGTGTTAAATTAGTGAAAACTGAATTAGATAATTTTATTCCGGCACTTAAAGCAAATGACATAAAATCATCTGCAGCAAATCAAGAATTAGAAGCGTTAAATAAAAAATTAGCGGCTTTGGAACAAGAAAAAAATAAACTAGAACAAGAAAAAACAGAGCTTAAAAATAAGTTGGATTCAACTACGCAAGAAAAAACAGACTTAGCAAATAAATTTGCTGAAAAAACTGCAGAGAATGATAAGCTTAAAGCAGACTTAGAAAAAGCAAAAGATGGTAATGAAAAATTAATTAAGGAACAAGAAGATAAAATTAAAGCTTTAGAATCAAATGTTGATGATTTAGCAAATAAATTAGATCATAGTGAGAAGGAGAAAACTGATTTAGAAGGTAAAGTAGGTTTATTAGAACAAAAAATTACTGATCTTGAAAATAATAAAACTGCTTTAGAAAATGATAAAAAAGATCTTGAGAATAAACTAGGTGGAATTGCTGAAGAAAAAGCAGGATTACAAAAACAAATTGCTGCTGAAGCTGCAGAAAACGGTAAACTTAAAGCGGAATTAGAAAAAATTAAGCAAGACAATGATGAATTACTTAAACAAAAAGATGATAAAATTGCAAAATTAGACGCAGAAAATAAACGTTTAATTAAGAAAAGTTGTGAAGAATTTAATCATTTAGTTACTGCCATAAACGATTTAAAAGATGGTGTAGTTAAACTTGAAGAAGAAAATGATGGTCTTAAAACAGCAAATGATAAGTTGCTAAAAGATAAAAAAGAATTAGAGCAGAAAGTAAAAGAATTACAAGGTTAATTAAATTAGTTTGTCAAGAAATTAAAATTATTAGTTTAATTGATAGGTTTAAAATAACATAGAATAATTTATTAGTAAAATTAATGAAAGGAAAGAAGGAAATGAAAAAACTGGTAGTAATTTTAGGCATTATTAATTTTGCTAGTTACACTATTTTAGGAGGAACTATTATAGCGTCAAATGACGCTTTAAATAAGGATTGAAATTTCTTAATAAACAAAACTAACGAAACTCCAAATGACATTATTCAAGAGGAGTTTGAATTAAAGACACCAATAACTAAAGTTGCTGGTTTTTACCATTCTTATTCGGATGAAAATACATTAATATGAACAAAAAAATACCTAAAGCAAAAAAATATACAACCTTTATATTAACTGGATTAGGTGAGCGTTCGGAAGGATGAGCGGAAGGAAGTAGTTTTAAAACACAAACAAGTAAGGCATGAGTAAATTTAATTGTCAATGATACTAATGGTGCACCATTATGTGGGATTCCATTAACAAATGGAACAGAATTAAATAATAAAAATATAGGTGGCACTTGATATACTAATGATAAAAAAACATATGCTACTGCATATGGTGAATTATTTTTAGATTTTAAATTTATTAATAATACAATTAATGCTAAACTTAGAGCGAAGGCTACTGCTTTTAATCCAACTTTTTTAGGATGAACTAAAACACAAACAAAATTTAAATTTAAAATTATGGTTATTTAATTTTATAAATACAAGCATAATAAAATTATTAAATTAAATGGTGTAAAATTAGTTTTACACCATTTTTATTTTAAAATTTGGTATATTTTTAAAAATAATTTATAATTATAAAAGGTGATAAAATGCAAACCAAAGCAAAAAGATTATTCTGTTTAGATACAAAAAAAGTGGCAGCAATGGCAATTATTATTGCCCTATATGTTCTGTTATCATGACTAAGTAAAATATTAAACTTAGCAGTTTTTCCTGTTGCGCCGTTTTTAAAAATAGAATTAACTGATTTTTTGATGTTATTAGCTGTACGGTTAGTTGGAATTATTTATGCCAGTCTTTTAACAATTAGTGTTAGTTGATTACAAATGGCTTATTTAGGTGACGGGCCAATTGATGTTTTTGCTTTAATGTTAGCTGATTTAATTTTTTTAATTGTGTTTTGATTAGGCGATGTTTTTCTTCGAAAAGGAATTAATCGTTTAATTAAAAACAAAACTTCAAAAAAGACAGAATATTTAATCACAACAAGCAACGTTATTTTAGCAATTATAGCTGTTTCATTTTTAATGACTTTGTTTAATTGATTGTTTATTTATGATATGTATGCGCGCTTTTTAAATTATACGCCAGAAGTAATTCAATGATTTAAAAGTATTTTAGTTCCGGTGATAATTCCATTTAATTTATTGAAATTTACAATTAATGGGGCAATTTTTATTGCAATTTATCGTGTTATTATTCATTTAGAAAAACAATTTGGTATTGTAAACATAAGTTCAAAGTAAAAAGAACCATTCTATGATTTTGATATTTTTGATGAAATTTATTTTTAAAAAGCAAACTTATTTTATTGAAAATAATCTTTAATGTATGTTATGATTTCTATGGTATGCCCACGTAGCTCAGTAGGATAGAGCATGCGCCTTCTAAGCGTAGGGTCGTGAGTTCGAATCTCTCCGTGGGCGCCATTTAATTTGCAATAAAAAATACCTTATTTAATAATTTAAATAAGGTTTTATTTTTTCTAAAATTGTTATAATGATATTACAAAATAATTAACAATATGAGGAGGAGTTATTAAATGTCAACATCATTAAATTATTACGATGAATTAATTAATGAAATTGAAGAATTAATTGATAATAGTAATTATAATGACGCACTAACAAAGCTTAAAACCGAGTTAACAATACCCTATATTCCTCAAAATATCGAAAAGAAGTTAGAAACATTATTAAAAGAAGTTAATGCTAAAATGCTTGAACAACAACCAAATCCTAATTCCGTTTGAACCCTTGCAAAAATTAGTGAAATTTTAACAAATCCAACGGATGAAGAAACTCAATTATTAGCCTTTCATTATTTGAAGGATCAAAATTTGCGTAAAATTTTACCAGTAATTCGTAAATACCTTGTTAATAAAAAGGTTTCTAATTTTGCTAAAATTTATTTATTATATTTATTAAAAGAACAAGAAATCAACGAAGTTTTTCAGGTTCAAAAAACAAATGGGTTTTTTAAATTAAATCCGCAGGAAATGACCCCGTATCAAGAAGAAGAGCAAGTTAAGTTAGTGCTACAATTATTAGACCAATGAGTTTATAACGATAATCCTAGTTTATATCATACTTGTTTATATTTATTAGAAACATATTATTATGATTTATACCCGCAATTTATTGTTAACAATGAAATTGAAGCGTTAGCGGTTGCGATTATTTATCAGGGCCAAGTAATGTATAATGAAAAAATTACCATTAAAGTATTAGCAGAACAATTTGATGTTGCATTACCAATTGTCCAAAAATATTTATTATCCTTAAATAATAAGACTTTATAGGCTAAATATCGCAACAAAACAACTAAAAATAAAAGAAAAATAATAAAATGTAAGGTACCATACACATTTAAGAATTTAGCAGAATACCGCATAAAAGCGGTTTTTTTATGTTTAAAGGAGAAATACGGTATGGAAAAAATTAATAGTATTGTTAAACAAATAGAACAAGTAAAACAAATCTGTGGTGATGATTTCAAAAAATGACCTAACAAAATGGCACATGAAACATTAAAAATGGTCTATGAAGAATTAAAAGAGATCCAAAATGAAAACAAGAAACTATAGATTACAATTAAAAAAAGAAAAAAAGAAACATACTTTAAAAACGGGTTTTAGAAAACTTAAAAGAGGTTCAAAATGGCCAAAAAAATTGAACGTGTAATTTGTGAATGTGGCAAAGAGATTCCATATACAAAAGCTTTTAGTTATACATTCATTACATTATCTAGACAAACATTAAGAGTATGATTTCATTGTAAAAGTTGTGCTAATGAATGATTTGAAAAACAATTAATATATGGGGAAGTAACATAAAAATCTTAGTTAATACAAAATAGAAAGCTAGAAAAAATATGAAAAAACTATGAGAAAAAATAAAACAATTAAAAGAAATTAAAAAAATACATCGATATACCGTCCAATGAGTATTAGATATTCCACATTTTAAATTTAAAAAAAGTTGGATGGGTTAAGATAAATTGGACAACAATAATGTGGAGTAAGGATTATAATTAAATTAATAAATGGAGGTGTAATTATGGCAAAGAATCATTATACCGATGAATTTAAACAACAAATTGTTAGTCTTTATAAAACAGGTAAAACAGCAAAACAATTGTCCAGTGACTATCAGGTCGGTAAATCAACAGTTTGAAAATGAATTCATGAATTCAATAATTCTGGTTCATTTAAAGCAAAAGATAATCGAAGCCCAAAAGAAAATGAAAAAAACAGTAGAACAAATTGCAAAAGAACAACGAATATATGTATCGATTATTCAATATGATAATTCAAATCTCACGTGGGAAAAATATTACAAATACAAGAGAAGTAGTTCCACAATTATGTTATTCAGATGATAATGTAACAATGGAATTGCAAAAAGAACAGGCTATTATTTTTGGTTTTAATAATCATAATGCTGATCATATTATTTATGAAACATTTGTTCAATCGATTTTTCCATTAACAGATGAAGTCCAAAAAGAATTAGACAACAATGATATATCATATTTTAATGATCCAACTTTTATGAACAATATTGGTGTAACAGTTATCAGAGGTACTACTAAAGTAAATAATAAAAATCTTAGTCAAAGAGTATTTGATTTAGGAAATTGATTAAATGAAAATAAACCAGAAGTATATGATTCATTATTTCGGGGAGGAGAAAGACAGTTTAATGCTGAACGATATAGTTACCGAAAAGATTNAATAACTGGTGCTAAATTTTTTAATCCAAAAGAATTCTATTGAAAAGACATGAATAAATATTGATTTACTAAAATTAAAATTGGCGCTGATTATGCTGACAGCATTAAGGGGCAAGATGATGCTACNCAAATTTTAATAGGATTTGAATTTGATAAAGAAGAATTTGTTNAAGGAATTTATATTCTTGAANAACAATCAATATCAAGTACANAATTTAAGGATATGNCTGAAAAAGTTGATAGTATGGTTAATAAAATTAATAGTTGATCACAAATTTATCATAATTTAAAAGAAGAATTTAACTATCGGATTGGACATGA
>NZ_JXYY01000004.1:0-43471 GCF_016082235.1 Spiroplasma sp. hyd1 | reverse complement strand
CAAATATTTGCAATTTTTTAACAAGTAATGCAAGAAGTCTAATAGAAAAGAAAATGTTACCATATCTTTTACGGCTAGTAACAATATTAATTCATTTGATATCTTTACCTTTAACCTTGGGAAAATAAACCCATTAAATTATAAATATATTGAATTTAATGATGTTGATTCCCATGCAGGAACATATTGAGGAAAAACAAAGTATGGTTATCCTTATGAAAACGAAGATAAAGTAAGATATAAATATACCATTCCAAAAATAAATTATACTTTTAATAGTTTACTAAAGACAAAAGATAATTTATTAGAAAATATTATTACAAACAATAGTAATATTAATGGTGGAACGCCAATTCAAGAAATTGATAAAACAACGTCTAATACAATTCAAGAAATTGATACCTATTACTATTCTGCCTGAATGGGGTCAAAACAAAAATTTGGAATAAATTTTTATTGATATAAGGGTAATTATTACTTTCAATTAATTTTATTTCATTTGTTAGATTGAAGAGCTTCTTATGCTAGTTTAGAAAGCAAAATACAACTTGGGAATAATATTAGACTATATAATTAAATTTCAAAAACAGGATTATTTTATTAGTAATCCTGTTTTTTCGTTTAAATTTTTAATGTAGTGTTTAAAATCATAATTGATATTTTAATAATTCTTGTGATGTTTAATAGTCTTCTTGAAATGTTTGAATAATTTAGATTGTTATTTAGATTGTTATTTTTTTAAATAACATTTACAATATAACTAAAGGTCTAGGAAAAGAGGAAAAATAAAAATGAAATTAATTGAGACAAAATTAAAACTTTTAAATGGAGTTGAAATCCCGTTAATTGACCTAGGAACTTATAAATTAACTGATGAAACCGAAACTTATCAAACTGTTTTAACAGCATTGCAAAATGGTTATCGTCATATTGATACAGCACAATATTATGGGAATGAAACAATTATTGGAAAAGCAATAAAAGATAGTGGGGTTCCCCGTAATGAAATTTTTATTACAAGTAAAATTTGAAATGCTAATCATAAATATGATGCTGCTTTACAAGAAGTTGATAATATTTTGCAAAGATTGGATATTGATTATTTAGATTTGTGTTTAATCCATTGACCAACTGTTGATCGGAATGAATGTTTTCGAGCATTAGAAACTGCTTATAAAGCAAAAAAAATTCGAGCAATTGGCGTTAGCAATTTTGAAGTTAGTCATTTACAAGAATTGATGACAATTAGTGAAGTTAAACCAATGGTTAACCAAATTGAATTACATCCTGGCTTAAATAACACTGCTGTTGTTGAATTTTGCCAACAAAATGGCATTATTGTTGAATCATGAGCAACACTAATGCAAGGAAAATGTGTAACAAATCCAACCATTTTAAAAATTGCGGAAAAACATCAAAAAAGTCCAGCTCAAGTTTGCTTAAAATGAGCAGTACAACAAAACATTGTTGTTATTCCAAAATCAACGCATAAAGAACGTTTGATTGCTAACACTCAATTAGATGATTTTATGTTAGATGAAGCAGATATGGCAACATTGTTTGCATTACCACAAGAAAAATTAGGACCAGATCCAAATTATGTTGATTTTTAAAATTATTAGTTAATAATTTTAAAAATCTTTTTTTTGTTATAATTTACAATATAGCTTAACAAAAGGAATGATATGATGAAAAAAATAATAGGTATCCTAGGAACAATAACAATGATTGTAACACCTGTCACAACAGTAATTAGTTGTAATCAACAAGAAAGACATTATGTTCCAACGCGAAATACTGATATGGAAGCTGATATTAGTCAGTTTTTGTCGCAGTTTACTTTGCAAGCATTTAACGATGAAGGTGATTACTGAGTAAAACATGATAATGATGATTTAATTTTTACAACCTTTAATAAGGAAAAAGAAGCCCACACTTTGGCACCAATCATTAATTATGACTTTAATAATTCAGAAGCAGTTTCAGCTTTTGAATTACCAAAACAAAACATTTTATTTAAAACATATCTTGTTGCAATGCCATCAAAGTTACCACCACTAGAACAATTGTATCGTGATTTTCAATTATTTTCCTTGATTAGAAATACTACTGCATATAGTTATACAAAGGGTGAAACAACAATGCAAGAAATTACGATTGATGGCGAACATTTAACAACAAAAATTTATTATTTAACAATTAATTTAAATAGTAATGTTTTTTGAAATTATGAAATTAATAAAGATTTATTAAGTTATTTAATTAATTATATCCAAACGAATCCAAGTTTTATTTTTTCACAAAATATGACTGACGAAGCAATTATTACAAGATGGTTAACAGCTGTTTACACTGACTCTAATAATTTCAAAATTAGTAATATTAAAACAATTAAAAATATTTCGGCTTTAACTGCTTATTTAACTGATAAACTTAATTTTCAGTTTAATAATTTAGATACTAAGCAAATTGGTAAGCAAGGTGAATTTAACTTTAATGTTAGTGATCAAAAAAACAATTATCGTTGACAATTGAACCAGTTAAAATATGAAATTCGTTAAGAATAATTGTTATGTGTTATTTTCTTTTATAATTTAAACCAACGGTATTTTTAATTTTTGTTAATTTTTTATTGGCAAGATAGCGAGCTTTTTCTGCGCCAGCATCAATTAATTGGTCAATGGTATCATCTTTAATTAGTTGATGATATTTTATTTGAATTGGTTCTAAGGTTGCAATAATTGTTGATGCTACTTCTTCTTTTAACTGACCATAATCATAATTATTTAATGTTTTAACAGCAGTTTCAATTGTGATGTTTTTTAAAACAGCATAAATTGTTAAAAGATTACTTACCCCTGGTTTTTGTTCAGGATTATAAGCAATTTTCCCGTCAGAATCAGTTATTGCGGAACGAATTTTTTTACGAATAATGTCTGGGGCATCTAATAATTCAATAAAAGATTTTGGATCATTTGAGGATTTACTCATTTTTTTAGTTGGATTTTGTAAATCCATAATTTTACCACCAACAGGGGGAATAAAATCATTAGGAAGTTTAAAAAGTTCTTGTTGGTAACGATTATTCATTCGTTCTGCAATGTTTCGTGTTAATTCAATATGTTGTTTTTGATCTTTCCCAACTGGAACTAGGTCAGCATCATATAATAAAATATCAGCAGCCATTAAGGTTGGATAAGTTAATAGTCCGGTTGGAATAAATTCAGTTCCATTTTCCGCTTTCATTTTAATTGATTTATCTTTAAATTGTGTCATTCGTGATAATTCTCCAACAGTGGTGTTACATAATAAAATATGGCTTAATTGGGTTAATTCTAAGACATCTGATTGAACATAAATAATTGCTTTGTTAGGATCTAAACCACAAGCATAATATAACGCAATCATATTTTTAATATTGCTTCGTAATTCTTCTTTTCCAATGGGAATTGTAATTGCATGTAAATTTGCAACAAAAATAATTAAATTATTATCTTTTTGTAATTCAATAAAATTTTTAATTGCGCCAATATAATTTCCTAATGTTAATTGTCCAGTGGCAGTAATTCCTGAGACAATTGTTGGTTTTTTTCCTTCCATCTTTTTTCCGTCCTGTTCCAAAATTAATGATATATTAGTATTATCATAGCAAATAATTTTATCTTTGCCATCAAAAAACAAGGAAAAATGATGTTTTTTCTTGAATTTTCATTGTAATTTATTTACTATTGCTAGAACAAATAATATAATAATCTCATAGACTTAGAAGGAGAGTACAAAATTATGTCAAAAATTGAGAAAATTTATGCTCGTGAAGTAATTGATTCACGAGGTAATCCAACGGTTCAAGTTGAAGTTTGAACAGAATTTGGTGGATATGGTTCAGCGATGGTGCCATCAGGAGCTTCAACAGGAAGCCGTGAAGCACTAGAATTAAGAGATGGTGATAAAGGACGTTACCAGGGGAAAGGTGTCTTAAAAGCTGTTAATAATGTGAATACAAAAATTGCTGAAGAACTTGTTGGTATGGAAGCAACTGATCAAGTTGCAATTGATAAAGCCATGATTACTTTAGATGGAACAGATTTTAAAAAGAATTTAGGGGCTAACGCTATGTTAGGAGTTTCAATGGCGGTTGCTAAAGCAGCTGCTTGTGAATTAGAACTACCATTATATAAATATCTAGGCGGAGTTAATGCTAAAAAACTACCAGTACCAATGTTAAACATTATTAATGGTGGAGAACATGCTGATAGTGCAATTGATTTCCAAGAATTTATGATTATGCCTGTTGGAGCACCAAGTTTTAAAGAAGCGCTACGATGATCATCAGAAATTTTCCATACGTTAAAAAAAATCTTACATGATAAAGGAGACATTACTGCGGTTGGCGATGAAGGGGGCTTTGCACCACACTTTAATTGAGCTTATAAAGATCAATCATTAGCATCATTCCAAGCAAGAACACCAGCTGAAGTTGCCTTAGACTTAATTGTTGATGCAATTAAAGCAGCCGGATATAAACCAGGCGAAGATGGAGTTATGATTGCAATGGATTGTGCTTCATCAGAATTGTATTTTGAAGATAAAAAATACCACTTTAAGAAAATTGAAAAAGTAACTGGTAAAGAATATGCAATGACAACAGAAGAATTAATTAAATATATTGATAAATTAGTTGACACATATCCAATTATTTCCGTTGAAGATGGTTTAACAGAAGCGGACTGAGCTGGATTTGAATTACAAGTTAAAACAATGGGACACAAAATCCAAATTGTAGGAGATGATTTATTTGTTACAAATCCAAAAATTACAGCGGAAGGAATTGCTAATGAAGCTGCTAACTCAGTTTTAATTAAATTAAACCAAATTGGAACAGTTACTGAAACGATTGATACAATTCAATTGGCCCAAAAAGCTGGATGAACAGCAGTTGTTTCACACCGTTCGGGAGAAACAGAAGATTCAACAATTGCTGATTTAGCAGTAGCTTTAAATGCTGGACAAATTAAAACGGGAAGTATGTCACGAAGTGACCGTATTGCAAAATATAATCGTTTATTAGCAATTGAAGATGAATTAGGACCTGTTGCTGAATATGATGGAATTAAAACATTCTATAATTTAAAAAAACATGTTTTACATTTAAAAAAATAGTTATTTTAATTAGCAAATTAAATTGTATAAGGCACCATTATGTGCCTTTTTGTTTGACAATGTTAATATATTTACAAGTAAAGGAGTATACACTGTGGATAAATTTATTGAAATAGGTGGTTTACTTAAAACTACATGAGGGGTAGAGTATTATACGAAAATAGAAGATTATTCATCAGATAATCAAAAAAATTGAAGAAAGTTTTTTCATTAATGAAAGAAATAAAGGATAATATTTTAATTGATTTTGATCTAGATTTAAGTGAATATAGTGCTAAGTATTCCCAAGGAAGTGGTCGTTTAGCTAAAACTCCTTGAATAGGCATTAAAAAAGATAAAGCTTCAGCAAAATGATTTTCAGATTCTAATTGTTTTGCAATTGCATTAATTTTTACTCCAGAACTTAATGGTATTTTTATTTGTATTTGTGGTCGTGCCGCAAATATGATTAATAGTAAAAAATTAGTGAAGAAAAAAAGTATTATTTTTAAAACATTAATTGAATATAATCAAAAATTCAAAGAAAAGTTAGAAAAAGAATTTAATTTTAAATATAATAATATGTTACCCCCAAATCCAGAAAAATTATTAATTCCTTCAAATCCAAATAAATCTTCTAGGGGTAATTCATATTTATATTCTTCATTTGTATATAAATGACTGTCATTTGATGAAATAAATGAAGATATACTTTTTAATGAGCTAAATTTATTATTTGAAATTTACGATAAAATTACTGAAAACATTAATATGTCNNNNTNNTNTAATNATNTTNNAAANAANTNATTTAATAGACTTCTTGCATTACTTGTTAAAAAATTGCAAATATTTGTAAAAAAGATACTAATAGAAAAATATAATTTTAATTAATTATGTTTTTTATTTAAAAATTTAATATTTTTCCACAACGAAAAATTAATTTATTATTTAAATTATTTAATTTTAAATAAATATTTTATGTTAAATATAATAATTGTAAATTATAAATTGAGGCAATTAAATTAAATCTTAAACCAAATCTTTTTCTTCGATTACGATATTTTTCTGTAATAATTTTAAATTTTTTAAGAATAGCAAAAATATTTTCAATAATAATTCTCATTTTTGAAACTAGTCTATTATATTGCTTTTGTTCTTTGTTTAAAGGGTTTTTCTTTGTTTTCTTTGTAGGTATTAGAACATTATTGTGATTTTTTTGTATTCCTTGATAACCACTATCAACTATTAATTTGGTATTTTTTAAAATTGGGATTTTTGATTCTTTAAATAAAGCATAATCATGTTTTTTTCCGAGCGAAAAACTTGTTGCAATAATTTTTTTGGTTTCTTGTTCGATAATTACTTGTGTTTTGATCGTGTGTTTTTTCTTTTTACCAGAATAAGATTGTTTTTGTCTTTTTTTGGGCGTTGGATTGGAGTTTCGGTAGCATCAATAATAATAGTTTTATCATTAAAATAATCATTTATTAGTGCTTTTTTACCAGCAAGTTGTTGAAAATCAGAGTTTTTAATTAAAATATCTTCAATTCACTTAATATTACGATAACAATTAGCCTCACTAATATCAAAACTTTTACCAAGATGAAAATAAGTCTGATATTCTCGTCAATATAATAAAGTCATCAATAATCTATTTTCTAATGATAATTTATTAGTTTTACCACCTTTTTTAAATTTTTCTATTTCAGCAACTTTTAAAATATCTAACATTTTATTAAAAGTGGATTTTTTTATTCCTGTTAATCTTAACCATTCTCTATCATTAAGAGTATTAAATTTATTATTGTTCATATTTTTATGTCCTCATAAATTATATTTTATAATAATATTTTAATAAAAAAGGGTATCGCAAGAAGTCTAATAGATAATATTTCTGATAACTTATTAGATGGAATCATTAAAAAAGTTGATAAGGTTAAGAGTTATAATTTTAATGAAAGAAAATTAATTCCAATTAAAGGGAAAACAGAAAAAACTAATAAAAAAAACATAATTTCTAGAGTTTAAATGCAAGAAGCATTAACTAAAAAAACAAAAATAGGAAACAAAGCAGAGGAAGTTGTTAGAGATTATGAAAAACATTATTTAATAGAAAATAATAAAAATGATTTAGCTGCAAAAGTAAAAATTTTAGATATTGATGATGCTGGATATGATGTTGATAGTTTTTATTTAAATGGAGATTCAAAGAAAATTGAAGTTAAAGGAACTTCTGGAACACAAAACAAAATTTATATATCTAGTAATGAGTTAAATGCTGTTATTAATGATGATGTTTTATTATACTTTGTTAAAAAAGTTAACACTGAGGAGCCAGAAATATTTCATGTTGAATTAAACACAGATACTGAATACAATCCAATTGCTTATGAAATAAGATTGGAATATAAATAAAAAAATGCTATAAATAGCATTTTTTTATTTGACAACACTTTTTTATTCAATATCTTTTAGTCAATTTAATGTTCGATTGACAGCAACCTTTCAACCTTTTAATAGTTTTTGGACAATTGCTTGATCTAATTTAGCATGATATGTTTTATCAACATTTAAAATTTGTTTAATTTCATCACGGGATGTTCAGAAATCAACAGCTAAACCAGCTAAAAAGGCTGCTCCCATTGCCGTTGTTTCAATACTTTTTGGGCGAATTACTTCCACTTGGGTAATATCCGCTTGGAATTGCATTAAATATTCATTACGGCTAGCACCACCGTCAACTTTAATTCTTTTAATTGGTTTTTTTAAGTCTTCAGCCATTGCCATAATAACATCATAAGACTGATAAGCTAATGATTCTAAGGTTGCTTTTACTAAGTGTTCACGTTTTGTTCCGCGTTCTAATCCAAAGATTGCTCCGCGTGAATAAGAATCCCAGTATGGTGACCCTAACCCTGTAAAGGAAGGAACAACATACAGTTGTTGGTCATCTTTAACAAGATTTGTGTATCAATCCGTTTCACTAGCATGATAAATGATCTTAATTTGATCGCGTAATCATTGGACAGCTGCTCCCGCCACAAAAACCGAACCTTCTAAGGCATAAGTTATTGTTCCTTTATAATCAAGAGCAATTGTTGTTAATAAACCATTATTTGATTTAATTGGAGTTTGACCGGTGTTCATTAAAATAAAACATCCAGTTCCATAAGTATTTTTAACTTCACCTGGTTCTAAACAAAGCTGTCCAAACAAGGCTGCTTGTTGATCACCAATGGCACTAGCAATTGGAATTTGAACGTCGGTTTCTTTGCTTAATAATCCCGGAAAAGTATGACCATAAACTTCTGAAGAGGATTTTACTGTTGGTAAAATGCTCTTTGGAATATCCATTAAGGTCAATAATTCATCATCTCACTCTTTCGTATGAATATTAAATAACATTGTTCGACTGGCATTAGTTGAATCAGTAATGTGTGTTTTACCACCCGTTAAACGATAAATTAATCAAGTATCAATTGTTCCAAAAAGTAAGTTATTATCCTTTGCTAATTGGCGGGCTCCTTCAACATTATCTAAAATCCATTTTATTTTTGTCGCAGAAAAATAAGGGTTAATAATTAAACCAGTTTTTGTTTGGACTAATTCACTTTTTCCTTGGGCAATTAATTCATCACAATATTTGGTAGTACGACGGTCTTGTCAGACAATAGCATTATAAATCGGTAAACCAGAGCGTTTATCTCACATTACTACTGTTTCACGTTGGTTAGTAATTCCGATTCCGACAATATCTTCTGGTTTAATTTTTGCTTTATTAACTGATTGCACTAATGTTGTTCGTTGTGAGTTTCAAATCTCAACTGCGTTATGTTCAACTCAACCAGCTTTTGGGAAAATCTGACTAAATTCTAGCGCATTACTTGCGACAATTTCACCTTTGTGATTAATTACAAGAGTGCGACAACTTGTTGTTCCTTCATCTAAACTTATAATATATTTTGGCATTATAAACGTTTCCTTTCGTTAAATTGTTGGAATAATTTCAGTTTGGATAGGATCAAAATGCGGGTTTGTGATTAATTCACAGCCAGCGGCCGTTAGTAAATGGCAAATATATTTGGCAATTGCAGGGGCACTACTTAACCCGGGAGATTTTGTTCCAGCAACATTGATAAATCTTGGATTATCATGGGCTGGTTTTAAATAAAAATCTTTGGAAAGGGGTTCAATTGGGCGTGATCCCGCAAAAGTTTGACATGTTTTTTCCATTTTAAGGTTTGGAACAATTTTAGTTCCAATTTGACCAATTTTTTCATACATTGCTGGTGTAACAAGACGGGTTTCTGCTTTTGGAATATTGTCTTCCGCGGTTGGGCCAACTAAGAGATGACCATTTAACGTTGGCGTAACAATAACACCTTTACCATGAATTGTTGGCACCATAAAAATAATATTTTTTACTAAATTACCCTCACTTTTTTCTAAAACACGATATTCACCACGTTTTGTAACTAATTCGTAATCGGGATAACCAGCTTTTGCGGCAAGGATATCACAATAGTGGCCAGCAGCATTAATTAAGTATTTTGCAAAATAAGTAACTTTTTGTTCTTGATGTAAGGTTGTAATTTCAAAGTGGTTCTGATCAGCATGATACTTAATATTTGTTACCATCTGATCTAACTTTAAATGTTGCTTATTTTTAATACTATTTGAAAAAAGACTTTGGGTTAAGACCACGGGATCAACAACATACGAAGAAGTACATAACAATGCTCCTTGAACATCAGGACTTAGGTTTGGTTCTAAAGCATGGACTTCTGCTTGGTTAATAAGACGTAAATGTTTTGGATCAACATTGTTTGTAATTCCCCGTTCATATAGCATTTCTAAGTGTTTTTGTTCTTCATCATTAAAAGCAATCACAAGTGAATTAACTTGTTGATAGGGAATTGTTAGTTCTTTAAAAATCGTTTGATAAAGGTGATGTCCCTCTATATTTAATTTTGCGGTTAATTTTCCTGGTGTTGGGTCAAAACCACCATGAATAACACCAGAATTTCCAGCGGAAGTTTCCATTGCTACTTTTTTATTTTTTTCAATTGTAATGGTTGTTAATTGATAGCGGCTTAATTCACGGCTAATTGCCGCACCAATAACGCCACCACCAATAATACAAACATCATAAGTGGATTTTTTCATGATATTTATAATATCCTTTCTATTAAATTGCTTAAAATAGTAAGAAGATTCCGCCAGTAGCAAGACCAGCACATGTTGGTGCTACAACTGGAATTCAACTATAACTTCAATCTGAGTTGCCTTTATTTTTTAATGGTAAAACAAAATGAACAATTCTTGGAATTAAGTCTCGAACAGGGTTAATGGCATAACCAGTTGTTCCTCCTAATGAGATTCCAATTCCAAAAACTGTTAAACCAACAAATAGTGGCCCTCATGTCCCTAAACTAAATGTTTCATATTTACCAATTGCTAAAATTGCGGCAACTAATACAAATGTTCCAATAAATTCAGCAAAAAAGTTAAAGAAGGCAGGACGATAAGTTGGTCCTGTTGCATGCATCGCAAGAATAAAATCGGGATTATCATTAACAGTATCTTTAATATGTTTTCAATAAAAGATATCTACAATAATTTGGCCAATTAAAGCCCCAGCAACTTGCCCTAATAATAAGGCTGGTAGTAAGAATCACCCGTTATTAATAAATCAAGTTTGTTGAACAACCATTGCAAATGTTACTGCTGGATTTAAATGAGCAACTCCTTTTAGAGCGCTACTAGCCATTGCTCCAACTAGCACCGCAAAACCTCAGCCGGCAGTAATTGCAAAAAAACCTTGTCCATTTCCTTTTGTATTTTTTAATAAAATGTTAGCAACGACACCATTTCCTAAAATAATTAAAAGCATTGTGCCGAACATTTCTAAACCAAAATGTTGAAAAAATAATTGGGTATTTGCCATGTTTATTTTCCTTTCTTATTTGTAAAGTATGATGTTTCATTCAGATTTTATTATGTTTTAAGCTAATAATAAATTCCCCCTTTCTAAAATAATTTAAATAAAATAATTATGAATAAAGTGCTAATAATTTTTAGCAAATTACTGAAAAGTAATTAATTTTTGGTAATATTTGGTAAAACACGATTCAATTTCGGTAATGATTAAAGAAGCTTTTTTCTTTCATAAATCATAATTTTCTAAGTTATATAAGATTGTTGTTAAAATATGGATCAAGTAAAGGGGCGTTGCCCCTAAGTCGCTACGCGACTTTTACCCGTTTAAGTAAGGCGGTGCGTGGATAAACCACCACACCGCCTTACTTATTTTTACTAACAACATTATATACTAAAAATATCGTAAAAGTCCATTAACCATTGCTAACACTAAAATAGAACTTAACATAATCTTAAATGTAATATCAAAAGCAAACAAATTACCAATATTATTAAATAAATCAGATACATTGCTAAATACATGTACTATCCCATTAACAAAATTATAAACATCTTTCATACCAGGCAAATTATTTACTAATCAAATCGCCGCATTTTGTATATGACACGCAACATTATATCAACTACAATTTTTATAAGGTATTTCCCAAATATCGCCACCATTAATCTCATTGTTTCAATCAGTAGCATTATAAATGCTAAAATTAAACCCATTAATTGAAATACTATTATTTTCAGTTAACCTAGTCGTATTAAATCTAATTAAATTAAAACCTTGATACTTTGATTTATCTGTCATATCTAATAATTTTATTGATTGAATATATTTATCATTGTTAGAAGGCAAAACATCAGTAATATAATCTCAATTTGAAAAATAAGAAAAGTAATCATTAGTATTATTTATAGTATAAGCATTATACAATTGCACCTGCGGTTCCAAATAACCCGAAATTGTATCCGGAAATCTTAAAATATTAAAAATCATTGATTTTGGATATAATAAAAAACCATTTTTTATAATAAAAACAAAACCCAAATTACCATTATCAGATGAAAAAACAATTTGCTCTCTAAAATTTGAAATATCAAATATAGTTCTTAAAACATTAGAATAAAAATAATCTAAAATTTGAAACAAATTATCTAACGAATAAAATTCTTGCTTAACATCATCAATATAATAATTGCTTTCAGATTTTTTAAGAATATCCATATTAATTATTTTTTTATAATTAAAATTTAAAATTAAATAATTCATATCAAAATGTCTATAACTTTGATTACCAATAATTGGCATAAACAAATATGGTATTATTTCTCAATTAAAAGTAAATTCATATTTTACATCATTTTTATAAACAAAAATAGCTAATAATTTAGTTGGTATTTCATAATTTAAAATTAATCTACCTACAGAACCCTTAGAAATATCCGTTGAATTTCAACTTAATCTATAATTTCATGCAACATTTTTAATTTTATTAAATCAATAATTATCATCATTTTTATCAGCACTTACATTTGAAATAAAAGGAGTTGCAACACCAAAACTAAATGAGTAATTACTGGGGTCTAAACCTTGCATAAAATAATCTTGTCGCAACATTAAAGCAGATTGAAAATCATACTCATTTGCTTTTTCATAAGTTAAATCTTTAAAAACATCATTATTTTTTAATTCTACTTGATAAACATTACTAAAATAATTTGTTGATACAGTACCACAAAAAAGAAACATTCAACCAAATATTAAATAAAAAACAATAAAAACATCTAATAATCATTTTCGCATTGTTTCACCCCCCTAAACAATAAAAATAAGTCTAATACCCATAATAATAATTCCAAATGCCATATATAACTGGAAAATAGGATGTGTCGCAATAATAAATAACTGTGCTACTAATTTATAAAAATCATTAGCAGACTCCAAATAATGCTTAACAGTAGAAAAACCCAAGTCTGTTGCCATAACAATATTAGCAATAAAACCAAAACCAACAGTCAAACCAATAACAAAGAAAAATATTAACTTTACCATTATTTATTACTTTCCTTATTATTACTTTTAGAATTATTACTTATATTTTTAACTCCATTAGATATTTTTTTACTTGCTTGTAAAGATGAACGAGAAACTAAACTCAAACCACGAGAACTATTAACTAACAGCAAAATAACATTTATAACACCACCAATTACTCATAACACAAATAGAGGAATATCTGTACCAGGCAATTTTAATGCTCACATTCAGTCCATAATTTTCATAAAAATATCAACTATGGTATTAATAGCACCATTTCATACATCATTAGCAAGTAAATTAATCATTATCTAACTCCCCAAAATTTTTTAATAAATGTTCCATTCCCATTTCTCGTAATTCATTAATTGTAATATCTTTTTTAACAATACTAGGTCAATTTTGTTTAGTATAACTTGGTACTTTATCATTTTTTAAATCACGCACAAACTTTAAATATTTACTATCATATTGCATTGCAATAGATAAAGGAATTGTTATTTTAACAAAATTAATACCAATATCTTTATTAGATTTTTTACGAACTCTTTTACCGTTTGCTGTTCGTTTAACTGTTTCAGTTTTTCATACTAAATAATCATCTAAATCATCAAAGAAACCTATTTTCATTTTAAAATAAGGAAAAAATATACTAGGTTTAATACATTGCATAGGAACAATAATCATATTAGCAATTTCTCTATATTCTACTCAATTCTGATTAATTCGTTGTCCAGCAAAAACAATGTTATTATCAAACTGACGACATAATAAAAAATATGGAATTAAACCGCTAAACTTTTTATTATTTTCTTCAGGTTTAGCACCATTCATATATAAAAATATTTCATCAAATAAAATTAAACTATCGTTTGGTGGTATCGTATAATTTTTATTTTTAAAATCTAAATGATTTAAACCTAAAACTCCAATTTTTTCATCATTAATAAAATAATTAGAATAAACATTGTCAAACTTAGCAATTTGCGATAAATAAGTCATTAATAAAGTTTTACCAGTACCCAAAGCACCGTTAATGATTGATATTGGATTACTTTTAATAATTTTAATCAATTTTCGTGTTTGAAAAAGATTACTAAAAAAAGACCAAAAAAAGATAATATCAAAAATTACTAAAAAAATAAAAAGGATAATATCAACAACTGATGTAGAACTAAAATATATAAATTGTAAATTAAAACAAACAATAAAAAGATAAAACAAAATATTTGCCATAAATCAATTTACATATCAATAAGAAAACTTAATATTTTTTTGTTTTCTAAATAAATTAAAATAATTTTTAAACATATTTACACCACCAAACTTATAGTTTTATATAAAATAAATATTGATAATCAAATTAAGAAAAACACCACTAATCAAACACCTATCATAATCACTGAATAAGTAATATTATCAATAGAACTACCAACAAAGTTATCAATTTCAATTTTTGGAATAAAATAAAAAATCTGCAAAAGTCCTTGATATACTCGTTGCAAAAAAGTGTTTCAGTCCATTATTTTATCCACCTAAAAATACAACTTAAAATTAAAAATAACATACCAAAAACAAGTATTAAAAACACAACAAATATAACAATATCTAAAATAATAGGATGATTAATCCTAAAAATAATTGTCATAAATTCATAATATAAATCTCATACACTTTGCATTTTTCTTATTCCTTTCCTAAATGTTAATTACTAAAATCAAGGTTAGAGTTTATCATAAATACTAATATCCGTGAATTAACTTTCTGATTGTTTCAATTCCTAAAACCACAAACATTAAAATTAACGGAATAATTAATAACATATGTGACCCTAAAAAACCGATAAATCAGTTTGTAAAAGCAATCGCCCAATCAGCAAGAATACCAGCAAAATCTGCTATTTGCTTAATAACACTTGCATCAGGGTTATCTGCTAATAAATTTACATTCATCTAAAACTCACTCCTTAAATACTAATAACTTATAATAAAACATTGCCGTACTCTAACCTTGATTTTAGTAATTAACATTAAAAACTAAAATCAATTTTATACTTTGGCAATGTATTTAACTGATATTAACTTATTCAACAGATTTATCTGTTTTTTTAATTTTTCGTTTTCCCCATTCTTTAAATTCTACTTTTTTAGAACAATGCGGACAAACTAAATATTTATTTTTAAATTTAAACACTGTGCTTACTGTTAAAAATATCAATAACATAAACATTGTAATAACTAAAATAATTGTTGCAAATACAGTCATTAATTACCACCACCTTTATTTTTTAATTCTGAAATTTCTAACTTTAATTTCTCATTTTCAAGTTCTATTTTTTCAAGTTCTAATTTTGATTTTTTAATTTCTTTTTTATTAAAAACAGAAAAAATGACATAAGCATATAATAAGATAATTAATAAAAATACAATAATCATTGAAAATATATCCATTATTTTTCACTCTCACTTTCTATATTTAACATACAATTTTTTACTTGTTCTACTAATAATTTAAAATGTTGTTCTTCCATAACACTAATATCAATAATATTATGATTAAGATATAACTTAATTGCTTTTCTTAACATAAATAAAGATATTTTTGCAGGTAAACATTGATGTATAACATTAACCAAATATTCTAATCGTTGTTTATATAACTTAGTTTGTTTTTTCATTAAAAACCACCAATAAATACAAGAATTAAAACTATTAAAGTAATTGCTATTAAAAAACAACTACAACAAGCAATTCAATCTCACATATTTATTTTTATTCCTTACTTTCTAATTTTTCATAATCTAGATTATCTTTTAAAGCTCAAAATAATTTACAATTATTTTTACAGCTGTAAGTTAAATTACACTTATCACATCCAAAACTGTATATTACAAAATCTTCTTTATATAATAGACTTCTTGCGATACCCTTTTTTATTAAAATATTATTATAAAATATAATTTATGAGGACATAAAAATATGAACAATAATAAATTTAATACTCTTAATGATAGAGAATGGTTAAGATTAACAGGAATAAAAAAATCCACTTTTAATAAAATGTTAGATATTTTAAAAGTTGCTGAAATAGAAAAATTTAAAAAAGGTGGTAAAACTAATAAATTATCATTAGAAAATAGATTATTGATGACTTTATTATATTGACGAGAATATCAGACTTATTTTCATCTTGGTAAAAGTTTTGATATTAGTGAGGCTAATTGTTATCGTAATATTAAGTGAATTGAAGATATTTTAATTAAAAACTCTGATTTTCAACAACTTGCTGGTAAAAAAGCACTAATAAATGATTATTTTAATGATAAAACTATTATTATTGATGCTACCGAAACTCCAATCCAACGCCCAAAAAAAGACAAAAACAATCTTATTCTGGTAAAAAGAAAAAACACACGATCAAAACACAAGTAATTATCGAACAAGAAACCAAAAAAATTATTGCAACAAGTTTTTCGCTCGGAAAAAAACATGATTATGCTTTATTTAAAGAATCAAAAATCCCAATTTTAAAAAATACCAAATTAATAGTTGATAGTGGTTATCAAGGAATACAAAAAAATCACAATAATGTTCTAATACCTACAAAGAAAACAAAGAAAAACCCTTTAAACAAAGAACAAAAGCAATATAATAGACTAGTTTCAAAAATGAGAATTATTATTGAAAATATTTTTGCTATTCTTAAAAAATTTAAAATTATTACAGAAAAATATCGTAATCGAAGAAAAAGATTTGGTTTAAGATTTAATTTAATTGCCTCAATTTATAATTTACAATTATTATATTTAACATAAAATATTTATTTAAAATTAAATAATTTAAATAATAAATTAATTTTTCGTTGTGGAAAAATATTAAATTTTTAAATAAAAAACATAATTAATTAAAATTATATTTTTCTATTAGTATCTTTTTTACAAATATTTGCAATTTTTTAACAAGTAATGCAAGAAGTCTAATAATTNNAANTANNTNANNANNTNTNAAAANATAAAATATTTATTGAATTTTTTCAAGATAACGATATAATTAATTATGGTTGTTTCAGTTTCAACCGCTCTTTGACTTTTAAGTACCTAAAGGATATGTAATACTTATCTACTTACAAGGCGAGTATAAACTGGAGGTGTAAAAATGTTTGCAATAATTAAAACTGGGGGGAAACAATTACGTGTTTCTCAAGGTGATGAAATATTTGTTGAAATGTTAAACGGTAACGAAGGTGAAAAAGTTAATTTTACCGAAGTTTTAATGGTTGATGGAAAAGTAGGAACTCCCTTTTTAAAAGGGGCATCAGTAACCGGGACAATTTTAAAACAAGGAAAACAAAAGAAAATTGTTGTGTTTCATTATAAACCAAAGAAAACACAACATAAGAAGTATGGTCATCGTCAGCCATACACAAAAATTAAAATTGACCAAATTTTATTGTCAGGGACAGCAAAACCAGCTGTAGCAGCAGAAACTAAACCAGCAGCAGTAGCAAAACCTGCAACGAGTGCTGAACCAAAACCGGTTGTGAAACCTGTGGTAAGTAAACCAGCACCAGCAGCAAAACCGGCAACAGTAAAATCAACAACTGCGGCGAAACCTGCTGCAAAAACTTCAACAACAACATCAGCAAAAAAACCAGTAACAAAAACAGAAAAAAATGATAAATAATTATGATTAAAATTATAATTAATAAAACTGAACAAAAATTTACAAAAATTGAAATTACTGGTCATGCACAGGCAGGTGAATATGGTAAAGACCTTGTTTGTGCAGCAATAACAGGAATTGCAACAGGTGGTTTAAATGCAATTGATCAAATTAAACCAAATAGTTGTGAATTTGTTATTAATGAAGGATTAATTACTATCATCGTAAAAGAAAATAGTTCTGATTTACAAGTTATTTTACAAACGATGTATTATCAATTTTTAACAATTTATCAGCAATACCAAGAATTTATTAGTGTAAAGGAGGTTGAAGAATAATGATGAAGTTCTTATTAGGCTTACAGTTATTTGCTTCAAAAAAAGGAGTAGGGTCGACTAAAAATGGTCGTGATTCACATTCAAAACGTTTAGGCGCAAAAAGAGCTGATGGCCAAGGAATTCGAGCTGGATCAATAATTTATCGTCAACGCGGAACAAAAGTTCACCCAGGAGTAAATGTTGGGCGTGGTGGGGATGATACCTTATTTGCTTTAATCGATGGGATTGTTAAGTTTGAAAAATTTGGACGAAACAAAACAAAAGCATCAGTTTATCAAAAACCAGCAAAATAAACAAAAATAAAAATACTAATTTACCCCAAAAGGTAGCATTAGTATTTTTTTAATTATATAATAATTGAAATATTTAAAAGGAGGATTAAAATGTTTTACAAGAAGGAGATATGAAGAGACTGACGAGTTTACTACAAATTACTCTTTGCAGTTTTAATTGGGTACGGTATTTTTGCGGCATTGATTGAAAGTTATGTTCATGGAATTACTGTTACTGTGAAAAATCCGACATGATCAGAGGAAGCAACAAAAAACTTTATCAATGATAAAGGTGATTATACTTTTAATTATTTTAATTATTTTAGTTATTTTACAATTCAAATAAATCTGTTAGTATTTGCCTGATTACTTGGAGCAGGGTTATTTCCTAAATATGAAGGAAAAAACAAGTGATTAGGTTACAATATGACTTTAGCAATTACAATTTATATTAGTATTACTTTTTTAATTTTTAATTTAATGTTATTACCAGTTGAACAACCACAAACTTGAAGAGCTTGGTTGTATTCAACAATTCAACACGTTATTTGTCCAATAGTCATGATTGTTTATTTTTTATTCTTTATGGAACGAGAAAATAATATTAAAACAACAAAAGTTTATTGAAGACAAGATCTTTGAAAATTTTATTTTTATCCAATTGTATGAACAATTGTGAATATGATTCGTGGTGAATTTCGTTGACAAGCGGGGAAAGCATTTCCCTATCAATATTTTTTCTTAAATGTTCATAAATCATTAGCTGGAATTCCTGGGGTGGTATGGTTTATCATCGCTGTGATTGCTATTGCAGGGTTAGTTTTTGGGCTAGGAACCCTGTATAATTTTTGTTCATATAAGTTTGTTAATAAGAAAAAAATTGTGAAATAATGTTATGTGATTTTTTATTAATTAAAAAAGAAACACCAAAAAGAACGATTGTTAATTTTATTAATAATTGTTTTTTATTATATTAATTATTATCTTGAAAAGAAAGGAAAAAATTATGAAAAAGAAGAGGCATGTTAGTGAGTTTGGTTTTATTGTTTCCACATTAGGAGCAGCAATTGGACTTGGTAATGTTTGAGGGTTCCCCACCTTATTGAAAGCAAATGGGGGTTTAGCTTTTTTGTCTTATATATTTTAGCAATTGTGACTTGTGCTATTCCGTTATTGATTTTAGAGTTTAATATTGGGAATATGCGCCGAAAGTCGTTAATTAATATTTTTGAAGAAGAAAATCCAACAGCAAGTCGTTTTATTGGTTGATTTCAATCAGCATTTATGTTTGTTGTTGCTAATTATTATACGGTTTTAATTGGCTATGTTTTAATTTCGTTGTTATTAAATTTTACAAATTTAATTAATACACCGTTATAATTTAACAATAATATTTTAAATGCTGGTGGTGTTGGAGTAACGGGGACTACTAATTTTCAATGAATAGCATACTTAGCGTTTATTGCAATTGTGATTATGGCTGGTACTATTATAATGTTTCGGGCAAAAGGGATTGCAAAAGCAAATGTTATTTTTATTCCGGTCTTATTTGTTATTTTATTAGTGTTGGCAATTTATGTTTTAACAATTCCTGATGCTTTAGCAGGACTAGGGACAGTTTTAATGCCAACAGAAAAAACCTTGGCGTCATTTGGTAATGTCCAAGTTTGAAGTGATGCTTTTGGATTGGGAGTATTCACCGTTTGTGTTGGATCAGGGTTTATGTTATTATTTGCTGGTGCTGCTTCAAAACGACAAGATAACGCTAATAAAGCATATATTTTATCATTTGGAGTGTTGGCAATTTCGTTATTAACATTAATATTAGTGTTTGGGTCAGCGGGGGTATTAGTTCATGAAACAAATCCTGGTTTAACATCAATTGATGATTATGCCAAAGCAATTGACCGCGCGTTTCCGAATAATGATGGTGCTAGTTTTATCTTTAATGTTTTTCCACAAGCCTTTAGTGTTATTAATCATCACACAATCGTTGGTTTTGGGAACTTCTTAGGAATTTTATTCTTTACGGCCTTATTATTTGCTGGGTTAAGTAGTATTATTGCAATGCTGGAAGTTGTTGTTAATGGTATTTTTTCAAATTATAAAGTTAATGAAAAGAAAGTTATCTTTATTTTAATATTAATTAATGGCAACAATTGGGTTAGTTCTAATGTTCAAAGATACTAATCAGTTGATTTATTCATTCCAAGCTTTAGCGGGGAGTGTTAATATGTTGTTAATGGCTTTAACAGAAATAATTTTATTTATTCATATTTATAAAAAATTAAAACTTGTGCTTGCTTACAACAATGAACATTCATGAATTAAACTTGGGAAAACATATCGATTTACTATTTCATATGTTACCGCTTTCTTATTAGCGGTTAATATTATCTTTATGTTTTATGTCTTTATTAGTTCTGGTTTATCAAAACCATGATGATTATCGGTTTTAGCAGTTTTACTTGGAATTATAATTCCACTGTTAGTTAGTCTATTATCCACCACCGTTTTGCGAAAATATCAAACAAAAGTAATCCCAAATTATGGGCATGAAGGAGAAAAATAACAAATGGCTAGTTGATTAATTATTACTTTAGTAATTATTATTGTTTTATTNATTAGACTTCTTGCATTACTTGTTAAAAAATTGCAAATATTTGTAAAAAAGATACTAATAGAAAAATATAATTTTAATTAATTATGTTTTTTATTTAAAAATTTAATATTTTTCCACAACGAAAAATTAATTTATTATTTAAATTATTTAATTTTAAATAAATATTTTATGTTAAATATAATAATTGTAAATTATAAATTGAGGCAATTAAATTAAATCTTAAACCAAATCTTTTTCTTCGATTACGATATTTTTCTGTAATAATTTTAAATTTTTTAAGAATAGCAAAAATATTTTCAATAATAATTCTCATTTTTGAAACTAGTCTATTATATTGCTTTTGTTCTTTGTTTAAAGGGTTTTTCTTTGTTTTCTTTGTAGGTATTAGAACATTATTGTGATTTTTTTGTATTCCTTGATAACCACTATCAACTATTAATTTGGTATTTTTTAAAATTGGGATTTTTGATTCTTTAAATAAAGCATAATCATGTTTTTTTCCGAGCGAAAAACTTGTTGCAATAATTTTTTTGGTTTCTTGTTCGATAATTACTTGTGTTTTGATCGTGTGTTTTTTCTTTTTACCAGAATAAGATTGTTTTTGTCTTTTTTTGGGCGTTGGATTGGAGTTTCGGTAGCATCAATAATAATAGTTTTATCATTAAAATAATCATTTATTAGTGCTTTTTTACCAGCAAGTTGTTGAAAATCAGAGTTTTTAATTAAAATATCTTCAATTCACTTAATATTACGATAACAATTAGCCTCACTAATATCAAAACTTTTACCAAGATGAAAATAAGTCTGATATTCTCGTCAATATAATAAAGTCATCAATAATCTATTTTCTAATGATAATTTATTAGTTTTACCACCTTTTTTAAATTTTTCTATTTCAGCAACTTTTAAAATATCTAACATTTTATTAAAAGTGGATTTTTTTATTCCTGTTAATCTTAACCATTCTCTATCATTAAGAGTATTAAATTTATTATTGTTCATATTTTTATGTCCTCATAAATTATATTTTATAATAATATTTTAATAAAAAAGGGTATCGCAAGAAGTCTANTATTTTATTTGGTGGATTTATCTTTTTCATGTATAAAGATTGAAACAATAATTTAAAAGGGGCAGAAGAAGTAAACGCAGAAAATGAAACAAATAAAAGTTAGAAATAACTTTTATTTTTATTTTTAAGCGGTAAAATTAAAAAGAATGCTAAATGGAGGACATAATGCAGTTATTATTGGATGAAAATAAAGTTAGCAAGGCAATTATTGACATATTAACAGCATGAAGGTTTTGAAGTGCCATTATTGCTACAATTTTTGTGATATTTTTAGGATGACTTTTAACAAAAAAAGGAACATTAAAACAAGAATGAGATGTTGTTTTTATTAAAATATTAGTTGTAATTGGTTTACCAGCTTTAGTTTTTGAAGGATTTATGTCTGATGCTACTGTTGAAAATGTTAAACAAGAAGCGGCTGTTTTATTAAGCGGTTTTTTATTTTATATTATTTTAGGGATTATTGCAAAATATTTTTATATTAAATATGATCGTGATGTCCAAGATGCGTTATCAATGAGTATGACTTTTGCAGCAACTTCTTTTTTTGGTATTCCAATTGTAACGGCGTTGTTTCCGGGATCTGATGCAAAAATTGCTTCAAATATTTTTAATGTTCCGTACCATGTCTTTTTATATTCATTAGGATTTATTATTATGGGCAAAGATAATAAGGGTTATTTACAAGATAAGGTTGTTATTAGAAATAGTTTTAAGAATCGATATGCTTATGGCTGAAAAATGTTTAAAACTAATTCTAAGAAGATTTTATTGAATCCAATTTTATTAGCGACAATTATTGGATTTACCTTTTGAGTAACACAGTTGATTCCGGGAATTGCTGTTGTTCCTGATCAAAATGTGCTTGGTAGTGGCAAATCATTTTCACCATTACGATTAGATAATACTTTTCCTCCAATTAAAAAAATTTTAGTAACATTACAAGCAATTTGCACGCCGTTAGCATGCTTAGCAATTGGAATTAATTTAACAAAAGAGACGTTAAAAGATAGTTTAAAAAGTTTTAAAACATGATATGGGACAATTATGAAGGTTTTACTAGCGCCAGTTATTGGCTTAGTAATAACCTTGATTGTAACAGCAATTGGAAAAGAAACTGGGGCTTGAACAATGAGTAGTATGGGCTTAACAATTATTATAATTATGTTAGCAGCTCCACCAGCTTCGGTAATTGTTGCATATTCAATTAACTTCAAGAAAGAAACCTTGTTAACAAGTAATGTAACATTATTATCAACTTTAATGTCAATTATTATTTTGCCATTTTGAATTATTGTTACAACAGCCATTGGATCAATTAGTTTATTTACTTAGTTAAACAATTAAGAATAAAGATAAAACTGGTAAAATTGTTGCAATTAATCAAAAAAGAATTATAATAAAACCATAAATATTAGAGGAGTAATTAAACAAAATAGTTCAGAGAGTTAATTGGTGGTGTGAAATTAATCTATTTGTTTAATGAAGGTTACTAATATTTCAACTTGATATTTTAATTAAGATAATAAGTTTGTACTTATTAAAAAAGGATGGTACCGTAATTATTAAATAATAATTGCTCCTATTATTTTAACAAAATAATAGGAGTTTTTATTTAGATAGGAGATTTAATGGCAAAGGAATTAAGTAAAAAGTATAATCATAATCTTGTTGAAGAAAGAAAGTATCAATTTTGAAAAGATGCTGGGTATTTTACCGGTGTTTTAAAGAGTAATAAACCAAGTTTTAGTATTGTGATTCCTCCGCCAAATGTCACTGGAAAGCTACATTTAGGGCATGCATGAGATACAACTTTACAAGATTTAATTATTCGTTATAAAAAGTTAATGGGGTTTGATACGTTATATTTACCAGGAATGGATCATGCCGGGATTGCGACGCAAGCAAAAGTTGAAGAACGGTTACGAATAACAAAAAATGTTTTACGGCATGATTTAGACCGTGAAAAATTTGTTGAACAAGTTTGAGCATGAAAAGAAGAGTATGCGGAGGTAATCCGTGAACAATGAGCCAAGTTGGGGTTAGCGTTAGATTATTCGCGTGAACAATTTACTCTAAATGATAATTTGTCAGCAGCGGTTCAAAAAGTCTTTATTGATTTATATCAAAAAGGATTAATTTATCGTGGAAAACGAATTATTTCATGAGATCCAGTGCAAAAAACAGCCTTATCAAATATTGAAGTTTTATATCAAGAACAAAAAGGTAAAATGTATTATTTTAAATATTTTCTAGAAAATAGTACTAGTGAATATCTAACTATTGCCACAACCCGCCCAGAAACAATGTTTGCTGATCAATGCGTGGTTGTTAATCCAAATGATGAACGTTATCGGCAATATTGAAATAAAAAGGTTATTAATCCAGCAAATGGTGAGTTAATTCCTGTTCTTTGTGATGACTATGTTGACCAAGAATTTGGTACGGGAGCAATGAAATGTACACCAGCCCATGATGCTAATGACTTTGAAATTGCGTTGCGTCATAATTTAGCAATGCCGATTTGTATGAATACTGATGGAACAATGAATGAAATGGCGGGGGAATATGTTAATCAAGATCGATTTATTGCCCGACAAAATTTAGTTACTGCTTTAACAAAACAAAATTTAGTTGTTGAAATCAAAGACCATTTTCATCAAGTTGGTTTTTCTGAACGAAGTGGAGCAATTGTTGAACCATATTTATCTGACCAATGATTTGTTAAAATGGATTCTTTTGCGAAAAAAATTATTAAATTTCAAGAAACAAAAGATCAAATTAAATTTTATCCATCACGGTTTAACACAACATTAATTAATTGAATGGAAAAAATTCAAGATTGATGTATTTCCCGTCAACTATGATGAGGACATCAAATTCCAGCGTGATATATGAAAGACGACCCGACTAAAATCCATGTTGGATTAACACCACCAGATGATACAAATAATTGATTACAAGATGAAGATGTTTTAGATACATGATTTTCATCAGCATTGTGACCAATGACAACATTAGGATGAACTTGAAATGAAACATTATTTCAACGTTATTTTCCAACTAATGTTTTGGTAACTGGTTATGATATTATTTTCTTTTGAGTTTCAAGAATGATGTTTGATTCATTAGAATTTACTAATGAAAAACCATTTAATGATGTTTTAATTCATGGTTTAATTCGTGATGAAGAAGGTCGCAAAATGAGTAAATCATTAGGAAATGGGATTGATCCAATGGATATTATTAATGATTATGGAACTGATACATTACGTTATTTTTTAGTGACAAATAGTGCGCCAGGCCAAGATTTACGATATTCGCAAGAAAAAATTAATGGGGCTTGAAATTTTATTAACAAGTTATGGAATGCGGCACGTTATGTTGAAATGAATTTAGCAAGTGATTTTAAACCATTGCTAAAGTTTGACCAAGAAATTGTAGCACTATTAACTAAACATCAAGAAAATGCGATTGACCAATGAATTTTAACAGAGTTAACAAAAACAATTAATAAAGTTAAGGTTAATATGGAAAGATACGAGTTTGTTTTAGTTGGTAAGGATTTATATGATTTTGTATGAAATAAGTTTTGTTCATGATATATTGAATTAACAAAAGTTAATTTACAAAGTGATAATCAAAGAATCAAAGCTGTAACAACACAAACATTATTTTATGTTTTAACACAAATTTTAGTGATGTTACATCCCTTTATTCCATTTGTAACAGAAGAAATTTATCAAAAATTAAATTTAAAAGCATCAATTATGTTAGAAACATATCCAACAACTAATTTTAATTATGATGTAGAATATTTAAATTTAGTAACTGAAATTATTGCTGCAATGCGGGAATTACGTAGTAATTATCAAATTAAAAAACAACAAGTAATTGAAATTTGATTAGATGCGACAAATAATAAAATAAAAATTAATGGGGCAATAATTCCATTAATTAATGATTTCATTTTTAAAATGGTAAATAGTGAAATTAAAGGTATTTTAAAAGAAAAAGATCTGAAACAAACATATATCACAGTTCCATTAACAGATGTGATTTTAGAAGTGATTGCTAATGATATTATTGATTTAGCAGCAGAACAAAGGAAAGTAACCGCTGAATTAAAACGCTTAGAACAAGAGCTTATCCGTAGTAAGAATATTTTAGATAATCAAAACTTTTTGGCAAAGGCAACTCCAGAGAAAATTAAAGTTGAACAAGAGAAATATGCGAAATATTTGGAACAATATGACCAATTAAAAGAAAAGGTAAACTATGGCAAAACTAAAAATTAATATTATTGGTGCTGGTTTAGCTGGAACTGAAGCAGCTTATCAGTTGGCAAGAAGAGGGTTTCAGATTAATTTATATGAAAGTAAACGAATTAATAAAAACCCAGTGCAAAAGCAAGATAGTTTTGCGGAATTAGTTTGTTCAAATTCATTACGAAGTGATAGTTTAACAAATGGTGTTGGGCTCTTAAAACAAGAAATGCTAGCTTTTGATTCATTGATTATTAAAGCTGCTTATGCTAGTCGTGTCCCGGCTGGTGGTGCTTTAGCGGTTGATCGCCAACAGTTTTCAAATTATGTTACAACTTGGGTAACAAAACATCCTAATGTAACTTTAATTGATCAAGAAGTTGCAACAATTGATTTAACAGCAATTACTATAATTGCATCAGGACCATTAACAACACCAAGTTTACAAAAAGAGATTCAACAGTTATTAGGAAAAGAATACTTTTATTTTTATGATGCAGCAGCACCAATTATTGCAAAGGAAAGTATTGATTTTCAAAAGGTTTATTATAAGTCACGCTATGATAAAGGTGAAAGTAAAGATTATATTAATTGTCCAATGACAAGAGCAGAGTTTGAAAGATGAGTACAAGAATTGATTACAGCTGAAACAGTTGCTTTACGTGAATTTGAAAAAGAAATTTATTTTGAAGGATGTATGCCAATCGAAGTAATGGCCAAGCGTGGAGTTAAATCATTATTATTTGGACCATTAAAACCAGTTGGGTTAGAAAAACCAAATGGTGAACAACCATATGCTGTTATTCAATTACGCCAAGATGATGCGATTGACACGTTGTATAATGTTGTAGGATTTCAAACTAATTTAAAATTCCCAGAGCAAAAACGTCTTCTGACAATGATACCGGGGTTAGAAAATGCTAATATTGTTCGTTATGGTGTTATTCATAAAAATAATTTTATTAATTCACCAGTGTTGTTAAATCAATTTTTACAATTAAAATCACAACAAAATGTTTTCTTTGCTGGTCAAATTACAGGTGTTGAAGATTATGTTGAATCAGCAGCAACCGGGATTATTAGTGCGCTTAATATTGCAAACTTTTTAAATAACAAGGCAATGTTAACTTTTCCTCCTGAAACAATGATGGGAGCATTAATTAACTATATTATTAATGCTTCATCAACTAATTTTCAACCAATGAAGGCTAACTTTGGGATTGTCCCTAATCTTGATCAACATTTTAAAGCAAAAGTCGACAAATACTTAGCATATAGTGACCGTGTCTTAACAAAATTAACCAATTTTATTAAAAACAATAAGTTAAATGATGAAATTAACTTTTAATAATTTTAAAAAAGTATAGAATAGAAGTAGAATGAATATGAAGAGAAAAGAGGCAGTGAAAAATGAGCTTAGAATTAAACGCATTAATTAATGGCGAATTAATGAATAATGGCGATTGATTAGAAATTATATCACCAATTGATAATAAACCTTATGGACGTGTTCCAGCTTTAAAAGAAAAAGAAATTAAGCAAGCTTTTCAAACAGCACGCCAAGCCCAAAAACCTTGAGCAAAATTAACCTTGTTTGAACGGATTAGTTATTTACGAAAATGAGCAGATTTATTGTTAGTTCATAAAACGGAGTTGGCAAAAACTATGGCTTATGAAGTTGGCAAAAGTTTAAAAGATGGCCAAGTTGAAGTTGAACGAAGCATTGAATATATTGATTACACAATTGAAGAAGCAAAACGAGTTTTTCCAGAAACTTTAACAGGCGATGGTTGAAATGTTCAAAATAAACTTGGCATTTTTTCCCGTGTTCCGAAAGGCGTTGTATTAGCAATTTCACCATTTAATTATCCGGTTAACTTAAGTATTGCTAAAATTGTTCCAAGTTTAGTTGTTGGAAATAGTGTTGTTTTTAAACCAGCAACAAATGGGAGTTTAACGGGATTATATATGGCAAAATTAGCGCATGAAGTTGGTTTTCCGAAAGGTGTCTTTAATGTTGTAACAGGTCGTGGTCGCGATATTGGTGATTTACTAGTTTTAAATCCAGAAATTGATGTAATCTCTTTTACTGGTTCTGTTGCCGTTGGAAATCACATTCGTAAATTAGGCCATGGCAAAGATTTAGTTTTAGAATTAGGTGGAAAAGATCCAGCATTAGTGTTAAAAGATGCTGATTTAGCAAAAGCTGTGAAAGAAATTATTGGTGGAGCTTATTCTTATTCAGGACAACGTTGTACAGCAATTAAACGTGTTTTAGTTGATGAAACAATTGCTGATGAATTAGTTGCACGATTAAAAACAGAAGTTAGCAAGTTAGAGATGGGTTCACCGTTAGAAAACAAAGCAATTATTCCAGTAATTGATATTAAGGCTGCTGAATTTGTCCAAGAATTAATTGATGATGCTTTGGCAAAAAAAGCAACTTTAGTTATTGGAAATCAACGGAAAGATAATTTACTTAGTGCAACTTTAATTGACCATGTTACAGCAGATATGCGATTAGCCTGAGAAGAACCATTTGGACCTGTTTTACCAATTATTCGTTGTAAAAATGTTGAAGAAATGATTATGTTAGCAAATAAATCGAATTTTAAGTTACAAGCATGTATTTTTACTAATGATATTAATGCTGCTTTCAAAATTGCTGGTGAATTAGAAACAGGAACTGTTAATATTAATGGTCGTACGCAACGTGGTCCTGATTCATTTCCATTTTTAGGAATTCATGATTCAGGGCAAGGAGTGCAAGGAATTTGTGAAACCATTAATTCAGTTACTCGTTTTAAAGGTTTAGTAATTAATTACTAAAGTAATTTTAAAGAACCTTTTTTCATTTTATTCTTATTTTATGATATATTATATTTGTAAAGTAGGGGGAAAATAATATGGAACAAAAAGAGGAACAAATGTCCTTACGCGAAGAAAAAATTGAACAATCGTTAAATGAACTAATGTTAACAGTTCAGGATGTCAATTTAGATCTTAGTGAATTGCAAGAACGAGCAAGTTTAAATAATAGCACCGTTGTTGATGATTATGAAAATATTACCGACCAAATAAAAAATATTGAAAAAGAGATCTGTGAATTAGAATATAAGTTTGATATTACTGAAATTTCATTATATTTAATATTTTTAGATTTAAAACTATCATTTAATATTTTAAAAAATAAATTAGAAGTAACAAAGTATTTAATAAAACTTTTTAAAAGACAGTAATCAATTATTATTGTCTTTTCTATTATTGCAATAGCGGGGGAGAGCATTTCAGATGAATTTAAAGCAAGAAAAATTTTTATTTACTGATGGAGAAGAACATCTAATTTCTGATTTTCAAAAAGAAAAGGGTTATATTTTTTATTTTTTTCCAAAGGCAGCAACAGCAGGTTGCACGCTAGAAACGGTTGCTTATAATCGTTATTATCAAAAATTTTTAACGGCAGGTTATAATGTTATTGGTATTAGTAGAGATAATTTAAAAAAACAAACTAAATTTCAACAAGATCATGCTGTTGAATTTCCAATGCTTTGTGATGTTGATGAAAGATTATGTAAAATGTTTGATGTGTTAAAACAAAAGAAAATGTTTAATAATGTTTATATGGGAATTGAACGTAGTACTTTTTTATTAAATAATGATTTTGAAATTATTGAAGTATGACGAAAAGTAGCCCCAGTTGAACACATTAAAACTGTTTTATCCGCCGTATTGTAACTAATTAGTTATTATAATTAACAAGGATAATAAATAATAGTTTTAACAACAAATGAATGGTCCGCTTACTAGAATCTAATTTATTATTGCTAATTAAATTAGATTTTGTTTATAAACATAGAAAGAATAATGAGGAAACATAATGGAAGAAAAATTAATAATGACAAAACGCGAACATAAGTTGCGTTATGCTAAACCGTGATCTGCAATTTGGTATTTTTGTGGTCCAATGGTGTTAATTATGGTTATTCAAGGGTTATATAATATTATTGATAAAAATATGGCCCAGAGTTTTACAAGTGTAGATATTATGAAACGATTTATTATTGATGAACATACCGCAAATAATTTAGTAAATATTACAACCGGTTATACAATGACGGCATTTTATACGTTATTTGCCTTTGCATCATTATTTGGTGTTGGAGCATCAATTGTTTTTTCAATGGAATATGGACGGCGTAATATTGCACAAATGCGACGAATTGTTGGGAACATGGTTGGCTTACAAATTGTTTTATCAATTCTGGTTGCCATAGTCTTATTCTTTTTAATGAATGAACATTTTGGAGCATTATTGGTCAAAGCTCAAATGAATGGTGGAATGTCAGGACTGGCGCAAAGTCGTTATATTACTTTATCGTGAGAATATTCCCGCGTGTTTATTTTTTGTGCACCACTATTGTTTTTATCGTTTGCGTTACCAACTTTTCTACGAACAGAAGGGAAAGTATTTATTGTTTTAATAATGCAAATTATTTCAATCCCAGTTAATGTTTTATTTTCGTTTATTTTTGCAAAATTAGCACATTTGCAAATGTCGGGAGTAATGATGGGAAGTATGATGGCTTGAATTTTTAACATTGTGTTTTCTGCTTGTGTTATTATTTTTTCAAAAAATTCATATTGTAAATTTAATTGAAGGGAAATGATATGATCACGAGAAATTATCAAACGATCATTTCCAATTGGAATTGGAGCCTTTTTTTTTAATTTTGCAATGGCAATTCAAGTTTTAATTTCAACAATTTTAGTTGTCCATTTGCCAGGTCAAGATGATGTCTTAATTACTGTTAATGGTCAAAAAGTATTAACAACTTCGGTTGGAATTTATATTTGTCAGTTAGTTTATTCTACCGTTTCCCCGTTTATTGTCATTTTTACTTCTGCTGGTGTAGGTTTAGCACAAGGAGCAACTGCGATTTGTGCTTATGCTTTTGGAGCGAAAAAATATAAACGAATTGAACGAATTATTTTTCGAGTTGCAATTTTAGAGGTAGCATGATTTACATTTGTTTTTCTGCTAATTTTAGCATTTGCGGATAAGATGATGTTAATTTATAACTTTCCGCAAGAACTCGTTGGTCACTATCGTTGATACACTGTTTTAGCATTTTCAACTTATATTTTTGCATCAGTAACTTATACTTCAATGGCACTATATTCAGCAATTGGAAAATCAACCCAAACGCTAATATGTTCAATGCTTCGTTCTTTAATTGTAATGATCCCATTATCATTCATTGGTTATGGAGTTAGTTTATTAACTGACAATAATATTGATTACTTTATTTTGATTGGCTTAAATGATTTAATTTGTGCCTTCATTATTGGTCCAATGTTAATTTCAACTTGACGAAAAAATAAAGCGAAATTAATTGATCATCCAGATGATTTTGAGCAACAAAACCGTAATAATTTACAAGCTAATGTTGTTGATGCAATTTCATTGGAAAGTGATATTAAATAAAAAATAATGCAATATTACTTTTTATTCTAGTAATGTTTTTGAAAATACGATAAAATTAATAAGAAAGGGATTTACAGAAGGGACGGACTGTTAGTGCACAAAAGTGTTTTTTCAAAAACTGAGATTAAGTTGCGTTATGATAATTTATGAAAAATAATTTTTGTTTTTTCATTACCAACTGTTTTTGTGATGGCAATTTCAGCTTCCTATCCGATTTTGGACAAACTAATTGCTTTAACATTTGTAACTCCCAATGTTTATCATTATCAACCATACTTAGATTGATATCGAGAAAATATTAATAACAATAATGGTGTTTTAAGTTATCAAGGAGCAAAAATCTTTGTTAATTTAGCAACTCATTTTTCAGGTCAAATTTACAACCTTCTTTTAGCATTTGCTGTTTTAATTGCAATTGGGACTTCAATTACTTTTGCGATTAAATATGGACAAAATAATAAACAACAAACACAATCCTTAGCTGGGAATGCCCTAACAATTACAATTTTATTTTCAATTGTTGCGGCTTTTTTTGTTTTTTGTTTAATTTTTCCTAAATGAGATAATATTATGATTTTTATTCAGTTAAGTAAAAAAGGGTCATGAATTACAAAAGATTTAACTTGGCGTTATGTTTTTCCAATGTTGTTGGCGAGTCCGTTAATGTTTATTAGTTACTTATTATTAACGTTATTACGTACTGATGGAAAAGGGCGGATTGTAGTTTATATTATGGTTGGATCAATTTTAGTTAATGTTTGTTTTTCAATCATATTAGTTAAGTATGCTAATTTGTTATTAGAAGGAACAATGTTTGGTACTATTATCTCATGAGTTTTTATTATTGTTGTTTCATTAATTTGCATTTATCGTAACAAAGATTCATACTTACGATTTCATTGAAAAGATTTATTTTATTTTCGTAAATCAACTGTAAAAGAAATTTTTCGATTAGGATTTTCATCATTTCTTAATAATTTAGGAATTGTTTTAGTTTCCATTTTATCATCAACAATTATGTCATATTTGCCAGGTCAATTTGATGAAAAACAAAGAAGTGGTTTATCAGCGTTTCAATTATTTAATAGTGCAATGACACCTTGAGTTGTCTTTTTTACCGCAATTGCGTTAGGGTTTGCACAAGGAATTAAATCGATTATTGGATATAATTATGGGGCAAAAAAATATTTACGGATGTATCAAACTTGCTGATATGGCTTAATTATTATTGGAAGTTGATTATTTTTTGTCCTCTTATTATTTATTGGTCTTGGTCCACAATTATTAATGACTTTTGCTTTTCCATCATCATTAGTTGATCAATATCGGTGAACATCAGTCTTAATGCTAATGAGTTACCCGTGTGCGGCGATTTCTTTTATGGGTGTTACGCTATTTCAGGGGATGAATAATGTCCGAAAGGCAGCGTTGTGTTCTTCATTTCGAACACTTATTGTATTACCAGTCTTGATGTTAGCGGGAGCCTTTATTGTTCGTGGTTTATCAGATGGAACACCAAAAAATAACATTTATTATTTCATTATGATAGGTTTTAATGACTTAATTTCGGGAATTATTGTGGGTATTATTCTATATTCATTCTGATATAAACACCGTCATAGTATTTTTAATGAAGTAAGTAAAATGGATCAAGAGTATTTACGTATTAAAACCCGCCATAATAAAAATAAAATACAATAATTATATACTTTTCTTTTATTTTTGACAATAATTTTATTTATTTTTTTACAATTTTATAGTATAATATACTTATCAAACAAAATGGCATATTAAAGTGGGGGGTATCACATGAATAATAGTGGAGTAAAAACTACCGAAGGAATAGACAATAGTTCGATTTCTTTTAATCCTAACAATACTACAGGTAGTGGTAGTTTATTTAATCAAAATCCTCCGTTAACACCATTGTCAAAGCCAATTAAGGTTCCGTTAGACAAGGATGGTTTTAAAGCAGGACCCAATCCGGCTTTTAATCCATCATATATTTCACAAGCATTAGGAATTAATGGAACAACATTACAAGCACAATACAACAAACCAATTTATCAACCAATTATATATCAACCATATCTAATACCAGTTGTAAATAACGCGCCTAATATGGGAATGAATCAGTATGGGATGATGCCACAATTTCCAGGAATGATGATGGGATATCCACAATTTCCAGGAATGATGATGGGATATCCACAATTTCCAGGAATGATGATGGGATATCCACAATTTCCAGGAATGATGATGGGATATCCGCCGTTGGCAGGACCAGATTTAACACAACAATATCAACCGATGCCACAACAAACACCTCAAGAAGCTAACCATTCAGGACAAGAAAAACAAGCACATGATGATGGTAGTCATTTTGCAATTATGAATCCAGATTTAATGAAACATCAACATAAAGATGATGGTGATTTTGGTGACTTTAATGATGATTTTGATGATGATATTGCTCCATTTTCAAATCCTAATTCAGGTGGTAATGATTTTGATTCAGATTTTAATACGGGAAGTAATTTTGGACAACTAAATCCAAATTTTGGTCCAGCAAATAACTTTAATGATCAAGGGCCAAGTTTTGGACCAACACCAGACTTTAATGCTGCTCCTAGTTTTAACACTCCAAGTGATTTTAATTCAACTTCAGAATTTAATCCAAATGGTGCAGGCTTGGGACAAATGGAACCAGTTAAAATGCCATTTGCACAAGGTAATAATCTTAATCAAAGAGTGAATAATGCAAACCTTGAGGGCTATGACGAAGATTCAGAAAAACAAAGATTACCAATATGAGCAATCGTATTAATTGTTATCTTGGCGGTCTTAATTGTTGCAGTAGTAGTGATTGTTATGTTGTACTTTAACTTACAAGCAGTTCATGATTTAATTAATGGTTGATTTGGTCTTGATGTTCCGTTTGACCCCTGATTTTTAAAAAAATAAAAACAAGGAATCATTCCTTGTTTTTATTTTTTTTTATTATTAATAAAAAAAGTCTAGATAAGGGTTAAATCTAGACTTCTTATACAGTAAACTTCTTGCATTACTTGTTAAAAAATTGCAAATATTTGTAAAAAAGATACTAATAGAAAAATATAATTTTAATTAATTATGTTTTTTATTTAAAAATTTAATATTTTTCCACAACGAAAAATTAATTTATTATTTAAATTATTTAATTTTAAATAAATATTTTATGTTAAATATAATAATTGTAAATTATAAATTGAGGCAATTAAATTAAATCTTAAACCAAATCTTTTTCTTCGATTACGATATTTTTCTGTAATAATTTTAAATTTTTTAAGAATAGCAAAAATATTTTCAATAATAATTCTCATTTTTGAAACTAGTCTATTATATTGCTTTTGTTCTTTGTTTAAAGGGTTTTTCTTTGTTTTCTTTGTAGGTATTAGAACATTATTGTGATTTTTTTGTATTCCTTGATAACCACTATCAACTATTAATTTGGTATTTTTTAAAATTGGGATTTTTGATTCTTTAAATAAAGCATAATCATGTTTTTTTCCGAGCGAAAAACTTGTTGCAATAATTTTTTTGGTTTCTTGTTCGATAATTACTTGTGTTTTGATCGTGTGTTTTTTCTTTTTACCAGAATAAGATTGTTTTTGTCTTTTTTTGGGCGTTGGATTGGAGTTTCGGTAGCATCAATAATAATAGTTTTATCATTAAAATAATCATTTATTAGTGCTTTTTTACCAGCAAGTTGTTGAAAATCAGAGTTTTTAATTAAAATATCTTCAATTCACTTAATATTACGATAACAATTAGCCTCACTAATATCAAAACTTTTACCAAGATGAAAATAAGTCTGATATTCTCGTCAATATAATAAAGTCATCAATAATCTATTTTCTAATGATAATTTATTAGTTTTACCACCTTTTTTAAATTTTTCTATTTCAGCAACTTTTAAAATATCTAACATTTTATTAAAAGTGGATTTTTTTATTCCTGTTAATCTTAACCATTCTCTATCATTAAGAGTATTAAATTTATTATTGTTCATATTTTTATGTCCTCATAAATTATATTTTATAATAATATTTTAATAAAAAAGGGTATCGCAAGAAGTCTANTATTTAAATTTGAAAGGTTATATTTGAAAAAATTATTTTGTTATATATTTTAGGTCGTTAATTTATTTTGCTTGTATTATTTTATCATACTTGTGGTGGTAAAGTACTCTTTTTAAATTTAAAAAATCAAACGACAAAACCTAAGCATACTAATAGAACATTTTGATTTGGTTTTGAAAACCGATTAATTTTGCGAATAATTTGTTTATTATATTGGCAATTATTTTCTTCGTTGATTAAAGTAACTTCTGTTTCATTAATAACATTTTCTTGATGAATTGAATTAGTTAAAATATAAGCATAATCAAATTCTGTTTCATTTTCATATTTACTACGAAGAGGATTAAAAGTTCCAGGAATAAATAAACTTAATGAAAACTTAATTTTTTTAATGATATGTTTTAAAAATTTATTCATTGCTATTCACTTCTTATGATTATTCATATGATAACATAAAAAAATAATATTGTTAATATTTTTTTTATTTTTTCTGATGATTTTATTTTGAAATAAGGTAAGATTTAAGTATGGAAAAATAGAAAACAAGGTGAAAATTAATGGAACAATATCTTAAGATGGCACGGTTTATTTTAGATCACGGTCAAGACAAAGATGATCGAACAAATACTGGTACAATTTCTTATTTTGGTTATCAAATGCGTTTTAATTTACAAAAAGGTTTTCCGTTATTAACAACAAAAAAGGTTCATTTTAAATCAGTTGTCTATGAATTATTATGGTTTATTAAAGGTGATACGAATATTAAGTATTTAGTTGATAACAATGTTCGAATTTGAAATGAGTGACCATATGAAAAATATAAAGCATCATCACAATATCAGAATGAGTCATTACCTGAATTTGTGGAAAAGATTAAAACCGATGCTGCTTTTGCAACTGCTTTTGGTGATTTAGGACCGGTATATGGAAAACAATGACGAAACTTTAATGGTGTTGATCAGTTAGTGACTTTGCTAGATAATTTAAAAACAAATCCATATTCACGTCGCCATATTATTAGTGCTTGAAATCCAGCCGAGGTTGAGGAAATGGCGTTACCGCCATGTCATACTTTAATGCAATTTTATGTTTCAAAAGATAATAAATTAAGTTGTCAATTATATCAACGTAGTGCTGATGTGTTTTTAGGTGTTCCTTTTAATATTGCAAGTTATTCATTGTTAACGCATTTAATTGCACAAGTTTCAGGATTAGAAATTGGTGATTTTGTTTATACGTTGGGAGATTGCCATATTTACAAAAATCATCTTTCGCAAATTAATGTGCAGTTAACAAGAACACCACACAAATTACCGACATTGAAATTAAACCCAACAATTAATTCTTTATTTGATTTTGGTTATGAAGATATTACCCTTGAAAATTATAATCCAGATTCATTAATTAAAGGAGTTGTTGCTGTTTAATGATTAAGTTATTATGAGCAATGGATGAAAATAATTTAATTGGAAAAAATAATCATTTACCATGACATTTAAAAGAAGAGTTACAACATTTTAAAAGAACAACAGTTGGGCAAACAATATTGCTTGGTCGTTTAACTTACGAAGGAATTGGTGGACCATTACCAAATCGAAAAACATTAGTTTTAACAACTAATCAAAATTATGTTATTAATCATCCTGATGTTAAAGTAGTAACAAATTTGAATGATATTATCAATATTTATCAGTACAATCCAACAGATGATATTTACATTTGTGGTGGGAAAAAAATTTATGAAGCAACCTTACCGTATGCTGATGAATTAATTATTAGTTATATTAAAGTCAAATATGAAGGAGACACTTATTTTTCAACATTTGATTTAGCACAATTTATTTTAATTAAAACCGTTGAATCAGAGCAATTTGTAATAAAATATTATAAGAGAAAGGAACAAAGTTAGTATGTTAAATATTTGAAAAATTATCCTTACATGGCCACGGTTTTTACGAACAATTACGAAGGCAAAAAGTATTAGTAAAAAAATTAAGCGTGATCCCAATATTATTTTTGAAGAATATCGTTACCATTGATTGCAAAAACGGACACGTTATATGTTGTGGGTGTATGATGTTAAAATAATTGTTCATGATCGTGACAATTGAGTTGATAAAGGTTGCTTAATGGTGGCTAATCATCAATCAAATGTTGATCCAGCTTTATTATTTGTTTTAAATGATTTTAACAAAACAGCACCGTGTGCTTTTATTGCTAAAAAAGAATTAGCAAATGATAAAACATTTAAAAACTTTTTAACATTAATTGATGTTTTATTTTTAGACCGTGATAATCCTCGTCAAGCTTTAGAGTTAATGAAAGAAGCTAATGATTTAATTCGAGTGCCAAGAACAATGGTTGTTTTTCCGGAAGGAACTCGTAGTTGTAATCAAGAAATGGGGGAATTTCATGCCGGTAGTTTTAAAATTGCTCAGAAAGCACATGCGCCAATTATTCCAGTTTCAATAATTAATTCTTATCCAATCTTTAATAAGGAATATAAAAAAAAGGGAAAAAAATATGTTCATATTGTTTTCCATAAACCAATTAAACCAGATACCTTTATGACAAAACCAACAGAGTTAATAGCGAATAATGTTAAACAAATTATTCAAAAGGGAATCGAACAATACCGTGATGTCGATCACAAAAAAGCTTATTTAGAATATAGTTCAATAATTAAATAAAGCTTCATTAAAGAAAAAAAACACATAACGTAAAAGGAACTAGTAACTATGAATATTTTAGCTTTAATTGATAAAAAGAAATATGGTCAAGAATTAACTCGTGAAGAAATTAATTTTATTGTGGAAGGTTACACAACGGGGTTAATTCCCGATTATCAAATGTCAGCCTTTTTAATGGCAATTTATTTTCAATCAATGTCTATTTCTGAAATTTCATTTTTAACCGAAGCGATGATTAATTCAGGTGAAATTTATGATTTATCATCAATTCCCGGATTTAAAGTTGATAAACATTCTTCTGGCGGAATTGGGGATAAGGTTAGTTTAATTTATGCACCATTAGTTGCTGCTTTTGGTTTGAAAGTTGCAAAAATGTCTGGCCGTGGTTTAGGGCAAACGGGTGGTACAATTGATAAATTAGAGAGCATTCCTGGATTTAAAGTTGAAATTCCCTTTTCTGAATTTGTTAAAATTATTAATCAAACAAATTTATCAATTATGTCACAATCGAATAATATTGTTCCAGCTGATAAGAAAATCTATGCGTTACGAGATGTAACAGCAACTGTTGATTCTTTACCATTAGTTGCTGCCAGTATTATGTGTAAAAAAATTGCAACAGGAAGTGATGGCATTGTTTTAGATGTTAAGTGCGGAAGTGGTGCTTTTATGAAAACAATTTCAGAAGCACGAAAATTAGCTCAAATTATGGTTGAATTAGGAATTAAATTTAATAAGAAAATTGCGGCGGAAATTACTAATATGTCCCAACCATTAGGACGTGCAATTGGTAATGCAATTGAAATTTATGAAGTTTTGCAAACATTAAAAGGAACAGGACCAGATGATTTAAACTATATTGTGGCTGAATCAGCAGCGTTAAGTTTATTCCAAGCTGGTTTATTTCCCGATTTAGCATCAGCTGTTGTTGCTTGTCAAGAAAAATTGCAAACGGAAGAACCTTTAAGCTATTTCCGTGCTTTTATCAAGGCTCAAGGTGGCGATTTAAGTTTTATTGATAATAATTTACCGCTAAAAGATATTTTAAAGGTAAAAAATATTATTGAAATTAAAGCAGAGCAAGCTGGATATATGGAAATTACTGATACAAATGAATTAGGCTTATTAGCTGTTCGCTTGGGAGCAGGCCGAACAACAAAAGATGAAGTGATTGATTATCATGCTGGAATTTATCTTAATAAAAAAACAGGTGAAAAAGTTGCTGTTGGTGATGTGGTAATGACTTTATATACTAATCGTTATGTTACTGAACCAGTTTATGAATGAGTAAAACAAACTTTTAAAATTACTAGTACAAAACCACGTGAACAAGAATTAATTTATGAAATAATTCAGTAAAAAAGTGATTCATTTAAAATCACTTTTTTACTTATAACATCTTTAATTTTTTTAAAATATCGTTATTATTAATTAAGAGTATAAAAAACAGGAGAAAGAGAATGCTAAATTTGTCGCGTTATGAAGTAAAACTTGATAATTTTTCAGGACCATTAGATTTACTTTTACACTTAGTAAAGGAAAAGGAAATGGATCTTTTTGATATTAAACTAACAGAAATTACTGATCAGTTTTTAGCTTATATTCGGGAAATGGAACAATTAAACATTGAAATTGCATCAAAATATTTAACTATGGCAAGTTATTTAGTTGAAACAAAAACAAAGTTAGTCTTGCCAAAAGAAGAAGTTGAGATTGACGATAACTATGAAAAAGATTCACGTGATGAATTAATTAATCGTTTGTTAGAATACAAAAAAATTAAGGAAGTTAGTCAATATTTTAAAGACCAACATCAAGAAGGAATTCAATATTTATCAAAACCACGAACAATTATTAAGGGTGATGTCGTTAGAGAAGAAGAATTACCATTGTCATCAAAAATTAATATTGATAAATTAACAAATAGTTTTTTAAAGATGTTAGAACGAATTAATGCAACAAAACCATTAGAATCAAATGTTGTTATTACTGAAATTTCACCAGAGGAAATGGCAGATCGAATTATGTTTTTCTTATTAAATGAAGACAAAGAGTGATTATTAGAAGATTTATTAAGTAATTTTGATCTATCATTACAAGTTTTTGTTGTTTGTTTTATTGCTTTATTAGATTTAGCTCGTCATCAGAAAATTGAGATTGAACAATATCAACATTTAGAAGCAATTTATATTCGAAAATATATGAAAAAAGAAGGGAATTAAACTAAATGAAGTTAGATGAAAAAATAGCCTTATTGGAGGGTTTACTATTTATTAGTGGTGATGAAGGAATTAGTTTAAAAGAAATTGCCCATATTCTTGAAATTTCAGAAGTAGAGAGTAATGAATTGTTACTAAATTTAAAAACAGAATATCAAACAAATAAGATGCGGGGATTAAGAATTACAACATTTGCTGATAAATATCGGTTAACAACCAAAAAAGAATACTATAGTTTCTATTTAAAATTAGCAAACAATAAAATTGAAGCACGGTTATCACAAGCAGCATTAGAAACATTAGCAATTATTGCTTATCGGGGTCCAATTAGTAAGCCAGAAATTGAAGAATTACGGGGAGTTAATTCTGACAATGTAATTCAAAAATTACGAGCACGGGAGTTAATTGAAGAAGCTGGGAAAAGTGAACTGCCTGGAAAACCAATGACTTATCAAATTACAAATGAGTTTTTAAAAGTTTTTAATTTAACTTCATTAGCAGATCTCCCACAAATTAAAGAAGCAACTGTTGATAATAATCAGGAATTATTTAAATAATGGAGCGATTACAAAAAGTTATTGCTGCACGGGGTTATTGTTCTCGGCGTAAAGCAGAAGAGTTAATTGTTCAGGGACGAGCAAAGGTTAACAATATTGTTGTGACAACGTTAGGAACAAAAGTTGGTAAGGATGATCAAATTTATATTGATAGTAAACTTCTTATTGATAAAAATAATGAAAAAGTTTATTTAATGTTAAATAAACCACGAAATTGTGTTTCAACAATGCATGATCCCCAACACCGTAAAACGGTTTTAAATTATGTTAAAGGTGTTCCACAACGAATTTATCCAGTTGGTCGCTTAGACTATGATACGAGTGGTTTATTACTATTGACTAATGATGGTGAATTTACTAATATTATTACACACCCAAGTCATATTATTAATAAAACCTATTATGTTTTAGTTTCTGGTTGTCTTGCAAAACACCAGTTGCACCAATTAGCAACAGGGGTAGAAATTGAACCAGGTATTGTTACAAGTTCTGCACAGGCAAAATTAGTAAAATACCAAGAAGATAAAGATGTTTCTATTTTGTTATTAACAATTCATGAAGGAAGAAAACATCAAGTTAAAAAAATGATTCAAACAGTTGGCCATGAAGTTCTTAAATTAAAACGAATTGCAATTGGTTTTTTAGAATTAGATGAAGCTTTAAAACCAGGCGAGTGGCGCTTTTTAAAGCCGAAGGAAATTAAACGTTTTTTTGGGATAGCATCACAATTAAAAACAAAATAAAGGAGAGAAAACACAATGCGAATTACATTAGCTGGAGTTGTTGGAGTTGGGAAATCAACTGTTAGTAAAATGCTAGGAGAAAAACATCAATATATGGTGATGGATGAACCAGTTGAAGAAAATCCATATTTAGATCAATATTATGCCGACCCTAAGGATATGGCTTTTAAAATGCAAGTGTATATGATAATGGCGCGAAGTAAGCAATTAAAACAAGCAAAAATAACATCAAATATTATTTTTGATCGAAGCATCCTTGAAGATCCAATTTTTGTTGATGTTTTATATGAATTGGGATACATGAATAATACGGATTATAAAGTTTATAAAGAATTTTATGATGTTGTTGTTTTACAAAGTCTATACTTAGATGAAAATATTAAACCAGAATTAGTGGTTTATCTACGAGTTGATCCTGAAATAGCAATGGAACGAATTATTAAAAGGGGGCGAGCTAGTGAACAAAACGTTGGCAATGCTTATTGAATTTTGTTGAACCGTAAATATGAAGAATGATATGAACGGGTAAAAGATAAGTTTAATTTTTTAGTAATTGATGCAAACGATAAAACACCAGAAGAAATTGTAGCAATAATTTCAGAGAAGTTAACTGACTAATCCAATAATAAAAAAATACTATTGTTAACAATAGTATTTTTTTATTAGGCTTGTCCTAATCATTTTTCTTTTCAAATTTGCATTACAGCATCTTTTCCTTTTGTTTCTAAAAGGTCTTTATATTCAATATAACGTTCTTGACATTCTTTAATTTCTTTTAAAGCTTGGTCTAAACCACTTCATCCGTTAATTTTAACTTCTTTTTTTTGCAATGCTTTATATTGTAAGAAGAAGTTTTCAATTTCATCACGAAGATGTTGTGGAACATCTTCTAATTTTTGAATATGATTAAAACGAGGATCATCAGCAGCAACTGCCATTAATTTAGTATCAATTTCACCATTATCAATCATATTAATTGTTCCTAAAACGCGAACATTAATTTGACACCCGGGCATTGTTGGATATGAAATTAGTGAAATAACATCTAGGGGATCACCATCTCAATCTAAAGTATTTTCAATAAAACCATATTCACCAGGATAAAAATTAGCACCATATAAAATACGATCTAAGATAATACGACCAGTTTTAAGGTCGTATTCATATTTATTACTACTTCCTTTTGGAATTTCAACTATAATTGGTAAAACATTATTTTTACTCATTGTTTTCTTCCTTTCATTAATTTCCTAATTATTAATATAACATAGAAAAAATAATAATGTTATTATTTTCTTTTTTACTTGCTTTTTTTTA
>NZ_JXYY01000117.1:0-1077 GCF_016082235.1 Spiroplasma sp. hyd1 | reverse complement strand
AATTTATGTAAGGAGTTTTTTCTTGAAACTAAGTTGTTATTAAAAGATTTAATTAAAAAATATTTTAAAAATAAGTTTTCAACTTTTTATTACTGAGCAAATAAAATTTTACTTGCATATGCAAATAATAATTTTGAAGATTTATTATTAAAATCAACAGTTCCTAATAATATTAATTATCAATATAGTGATGATGTTCGCGAAAATATCTGTGATTTATATTTTGAATATTGTAATAAACACGCTGGGGGTGTTTTATCATTGTTTTATAATTTAAAAAAAGGAATTCATGGTGAAGAATTAAAAAATAAAGCACCTAAAAATTTAAAAACATTTTTTCGTTGACTTAAAAAAGATAAGCGTTGATTAAAAATAAAAAATAAAATTAAAGAAATTAAAAGACAGCATCCAAGATATGAAGTTAAAGAATTAGGATTATTACAAATGGATGCTAAATATTTTATGCCAAGTAAATTTCCGGTTGATAAAAAGTATTATGTTTATGATTTTATTGATGAAAGAATGAGAGGAGTATTCGGTTATATTTATGATAAATTATGTACTGAAAATGCTATTGATGCTGTTAAAAGAGCAATAATTGATTTTAAAAAAATATTTGGTATTAAAATAACACGGATTAGAACTGATAACGGTTCTGAATTTATTAATAGTTATCGGAATAATCAAAAAAGTAGTGTTAAAGAAACTACTTTTACTCAATTTTTAACAGATAAAGATATTTTGCATCAGACAACACCGGTTCGTTCTCCACAATCAAACGGTAAAATTGAAAGATTTCATCAAAATTATACTAAGTTATTTGTATTTGATGAAAAAATATTGGATGCAGTTAGTTTACAAAATAAATTAAATGATTACTATTATTTTTATAATTTTGAAAGAGTACATAAATCTTTAAATTTTCAGACACCATTTGAATTTTTAACTAATTTAACTAAATAATTTTAAATTTATAAANTNTTATTTAAACTATTTTTTANNTTNTTNNNNTNNNNATNTNNTGATTTTGCAATTGGAACTTGTTCATCTGTTGATTTATCATTAATAGTTTTTGTA
>NZ_JXYY01000048.1:0-9153 GCF_016082235.1 Spiroplasma sp. hyd1 | reverse complement strand
TTACGCTTAAAAAAAGAAATTTTAGAAATGGAACTAAAATTAAAAGAAGCAAATAGAGAAAGGTAAAATGTATTTTTTATTTGTTTAAAAAATTTAATTTATTGTTTTTATGTTAAAATTATTATAATTTAAAAAAATAGATAGGAATTAAAGATATGGAAATAATATCATTAAAAAATATGACAAAGAAATATAGTCCTAATATTGGTTGTTTTGATATTAATATAACCGTTAAAAAAGGAGAAGTTTATGGTTTTCTTGGACCCAATGGTGCTGGCAAAACAACTGTTATTCGCCAAATGGTTGGATTTATTAAATCAGATAATGGAACAAGCACTATTTTAGGTTATGATGTGTGAAAACATACTAAAAATATTATGAAAGATTTAGGCTATTTAGCTGGTGAAGTCAATTTACCAGAATATATGACAGGAATTGGTTATTTAAAAACAATTTCTGAAATTAGAGGGAATGTTGATTGAAAATATGTAGAAAAACTAATTGAATATTTTGATTTTGATCCTAAGCAGAAAATTAAAAAAATGTCAAAAGGAATGAAACAAAAAGTAGCTATAATTAGTGCTTTTATGCATAAGCCAAAAGTATTAGTTTTAAATGAACCAACATCAGGATTAGACCCCTTAATGCAACAAAAATTTGATACATTAGTTAAAAATTCACAAAAAAAAGAGGCAACAATTTTTATGAGTTCCCATGTTTTTAGTGAAATTGATAATACTTGTGATAAAGTAGCAATTATTAAAAAAGGTAAAATTGTATCAGAAGCTAATATTAAAGAAGTTAAAAATAATGCTGATAAAATTTATGAATTAAAATTTATAAGCATTAATGATTATGATAATTTTATGAATAAAAAATGAAAAATAATTGATACTAATAAAGTAACAAAAATAATAAAAGTTGAAATCAGAAACAATAGTATAAATAATTTTTTAAAAGAAATAACAGATTATCAGTTAGAATATTTTAAGGAATTACCATTTAATTTAGAAAAACATTTTATTAAATTTTATGAAAAAGAGGTAAATTTCAATGATTAATTTTAAGTTTGTAAAATCACAGTTTAAAAATATAATTATTCCAATGATTATTTTTTTTGTTTTATTTTTTGTTCTTTTAATTCCTTCTTTGTTTTGTAGTACGTTTGCTCCAGCTAAATACATTTATCATTTTGAAAATGGTTATGGTGGAAGCTCACCACTTTCTGCATCTCAAATATTACCATTGACTTTATATGGAATCCCTGCTTTTATATTAATTTTTAGTTTTGGAATTATTTTAATCCATATTTTATTAGTTAAAGAAATTGATCGTGGTTATATGGCATCATGGTTAACAACACCAATGTCAAGAAATACCATTCTAAATTCAAAATTATTTCTTATTTTAAGTTCAATTTTAATTTTAAATATTACAATTTTACTTTTACAATTAATTTTCTTTGCTGCAATACAACAGGATTTTAACAAACAAGTACTAGGAAATGTTGTATTAACAAGTTTTAGTTTTTTATTTTTGTCTTTATTATAAACATCAATTAATTTTGTCATTATGGTCTATTTAAATAAATCATCCGTTGCAATAACAGTTGCAGCTGGAATATCCACTTTTTTTGTAATTTGTAATATTTTATTTAATTTATCACTAGTTATTGAACAATTAAAATTTTTTAAATTTATTCAATATTTAACAATTACATCATTTTTTAATGTTTCATTTGAGTTTGATGTTAATAATCTAACAAAAGAAATTTCAAATGATACTCCTGATGGTTATATTTATGCAACGTGAAAACAAATTAATGCTTTAAAATTTGCTTGACAATTGCCAATTATGTTGATTGGAGCATCGGGATTATTTGCTTTAGGAAATTGAATATTTATTAAAAAAAGTTTATCATTATAATTTATTTTAAAAAATATAAATAATAAAAAACAGTAATTAAGGTTACTGTTTTTTATTTTGTCAAAATAGAAGGGAAAATAAAAATGTATGAAAAAATTACTTAGTTTTTTAGCAATATTTTCGTTTTTATGTACAAACACAGTGAATTTGATTAGTTGTGGTAATATTGCAAATAATAAAGCACATTTATATCCTAATTTAGAAAATGTTTTAAAAGTTAATTTAGAAACAAATATTGATTTAGAAAAAATGTACTTGCCCCACCCTGTTTTAATCCAACAGCGAGGATATAAAGGAACTTTTTTTAATCAATATAAGACAGATACAATCAAAAATTTAACCAATGCTTTTTTAAGCAAAGCAGATAATAATTTAACAATTAAATTTAAAACAGAATTTAGCACTTTTCAAAAACTACAAGGTTATTTAAAAATAGAACAACAAAATTACTGACAAAATTTATTGAATAATATTTGTCAACAATACCAAAATAATTTAAAGCAAATTATTTTATTGTTTTATAATTTTGTTGCTAATATTTGAAATAAAACAAATATCAGTGAAATTTTACAAAAAATAGAAATTAAAAATGTGATTGATGGTGATAATAATGTCTTAGGACAAACAAATAATCACCAAACTATTTTGATAAACAAAAAGGTTTTATCTTGTGCGTTTGAAAAAACAATAAATAGTAGACTTCTTGCATTACTTGTTAAAAAATTGCAAATATTTGTAAAAAAGATACTAATAGAAAAATATAATTTTAATTAATTATGTTTTTTATTTAAAAATTTAATATTTTTCCACAACGAAAAATTAATTTATTATTTAAATTATTTAATTTTAAATAAATATTTTATGTTAAATATAATAATTGTAAATTATAAATTGAGGCAATTAAATTAAATCTTAAACCAAATCTTTTTCTTCGATTACGATATTTTTCTGTAATAATTTTAAATTTTTTAAGAATAGCAAAAATATTTTCAATAATAATTCTCATTTTTGAAACTAGTCTATTATATTGCTTTTGTTCTTTGTTTAAAGGGTTTTTCTTTGTTTTCTTTGTAGGTATTAGAACATTATTGTGATTTTTTTGTATTCCTTGATAACCACTATCAACTATTAATTTGGTATTTTTTAAAATTGGGATTTTTGATTCTTTAAATAAAGCATAATCATGTTTTTTTCCGAGCGAAAAACTTGTTGCAATAATTTTTTTGGTTTCTTGTTCGATAATTACTTGTGTTTTGATCGTGTGTTTTTTCTTTTTACCAGAATAAGATTGTTTTTGTCTTTTTTTGGGCGTTGGATTGGAGTTTCGGTAGCATCAATAATAATAGTTTTATCATTAAAATAATCATTTATTAGTGCTTTTTTACCAGCAAGTTGTTGAAAATCAGAGTTTTTAATTAAAATATCTTCAATTCACTTAATATTACGATAACAATTAGCCTCACTAATATCAAAACTTTTACCAAGATGAAAATAAGTCTGATATTCTCGTCAATATAATAAAGTCATCAATAATCTATTTTCTAATGATAATTTATTAGTTTTACCACCTTTTTTAAATTTTTCTATTTCAGCAACTTTTAAAATATCTAACATTTTATTAAAAGTGGATTTTTTTATTCCTGTTAATCTTAACCATTCTCTATCATTAAGAGTATTAAATTTATTATTGTTCATATTTTTATGTCCTCATAAATTATATTTTATAATAATATTTTAATAAAAAAGGGTATCGCAAGAAGTCTAGTGAATGACACAAAGGACAATTTACAACCAATAACTTTCTGCATATTTTAATCCATGAATTAGGACATATCTTTTATTTTTATGATTGAGAAGTATTTAAAATCAATCATATTTTTTATTTAAAGCAATTTTTAGAACAAAAAATTAATAACTTAAATAATTTTTCAGAGCTAAACAAAGAAAAAATATTAAAGATATTTGCCAACAGTAATTATGGATTGAGCGATGATGACGAGTTATTGGCAGAAGGATTTGCATATTGGTTATTAACAAAACAAAGTATACAAACAAAAATATGAGAATTTTGAAAGGAATACTTTACAAGTTATTTACCACAAATAAGAGATAAAAAAAGAAAGGAAGTGTAAATAATGTTAAACACAATAATCGGAATGATGGGAACAATTGCTGTAATTAGTTTGTTTGGTTGTTTATGAAAGTTTCTTGGTATTAAATTGAAAAAAATGAAAAAACAAATTGAGTTAACAAAATACAAAAAAACTTGCCGAATAATATTATATGTTAGTATAAGTTGTTTTTTGTTATTTTTGTTGGTAATTGGATTATGGTTTGGATTAATATATCCAACTTTGAAATAAAATGAAAAAAATATTCATATTTTTAATACTTTGTTTTAGAATTGGCAATTTTTTAACTGGGATATATTTTTTCTTAACAAATTCAATATATTTAATTAAAAATTACAATACGAGTGAATGATTAATTTGATTTGTTATTATGCCAATTCATTTAATACTTTTTTATTTTATAGACTGAATATTATATAAAATTAAAGATTTTATATAATTACATTTTTTAAAACAGAAAGGAGGAATAAAATATGTGTGAAAATTGTAACAAAAACAAAATATGTCAAATAATTAGATTAGGATGTACAGGACATCATTTAGAAAAAAATGATAAGATAGTTAGTGGAAAAGTAATTAAAATAAAACTTTGTAAAAGTTGTTGAATATTTTTTACAAAGTTTGTTAATGAATTTAAATTATCATTGATAGTTGATCAACTTAATCATTATGGTCCGTTATTTCAAAATTACTAATATTTGTTATTCCAGATTTCATAAATTCAGAAAATGAATTTGCATAATATCTGCCACGAGGTCATTCACCTGCGTGGTTTTTATATTTTAATAAAAATTATTTTTTTAAAACAGAAAGGAATGACTTAATGAACTGAAAAATTGAACTTATAACAATAATTATATTATTTATAATAACTATTGTATTACAAATAATAATTGGATTTTTAGGTTATAAAAAAGAGATTGATTCAAAAAATTTATTTATTTTATTAATATCATCAATTTTCTTTTTTATTTTTGCTATTATAATTTTTGCTATCGTAGATATTATTTTAGGTTTTAATAGTTAACAAAGTTTTTACTAATAAACAGAAAGGAGGTTATATGTTGTGAAAAAGATTATATTATCATGTTTATTAACATCGTTGATTGGTGTAAGTGAACCACTTATTGTCAAATCATCCATCAATGATAATTTTTTGTTTCTAAAACAAGAACAAGTTATCAGTAAAAATGCAAAGAAAAGTTTTAATCCAACAGCACCAAGTTTTACAAAAAATATTAATTGAAATGATGATATTGATGTCGAAACGGGTGGAACTTGGGGTGGTGATTATACACAGAAAGTAGAATCATCATATTATTATGTTAATATATTGGATTATGCTAGTAGTTGAAATGATTTTAAAAATAAATACAAACAGATTAAAATTGATTTTGAGGGTTATGTTGCTCACAATCAGGCGGCTACGGCAAATTATAATGCTTATCACTATATCAATCTAAATGAAATAAGTGGCATAGCAAAAACAGAACAAATTTTTAATCACTATCAAGGTTATACCCAAAATGAAGAATGAGGATGAGCAAATGTAAGATATCAATTAGAAAATAATGATTGCATTAAAATTGATTTTTTGGTTTATGCACGAGCGAAAAACGGATGAAATTCAAGTAATACCTGAGCGAAAACATGATTAAAAGTTAATGAACTAATTTTTAATACAAGTTTTAGTTTTAATGATATGAAAAGTAATTTAACAAGAGAACTAAATAAAGAATTTAGTTATTATTCCAATATTGATAATAATCCACAAAGTTCACATAATTGAAACCAAATTAAGGAACAAATGGATCACAAAATCAAAAAAGCACTAAATGATAATAATAACCAAGGATGAATTGATTTTTTAAACCCAAATTATCAGTTAGAAAAAAGCAATAATGGTTATTTTATAAAAACAATAATTAACATCCATAATAATCAAAGTGGTAATTATGAAATGTGAGAATTTAAAACACCATTAAATTTTGATAGTGATTATAATATTTTTAATGCTAAAAATAGAATCGAAAACGATTTAAACCAAACAATTATTTATCAAAGTGATACATCAACCAATATTTTAGATGAAAGTAATTGAAATGCAATTAAAACTATCTTAGATAATAAAATATTTAGTATTTTAGGAAAAAAAGGAAACATAATCGAATGAAAAAAACTTATTAAACCTAATCATGCTTTAATAAGAGAAAACAATGATTATTTTCTTAAAACAAGTTTTAATATTTTTAATTATTTAACAGAACAATGAGAAAATTGAGTTTTTAAAACAAAACTCAATTTTTCATTAAGTGCAAAATATTGAAAAAGCAAATTACAAGAACGAATTTTAATAACCCCAGGAAAAATTAGTGATAAAAATGGAGTTGCAATGATTAATGATATTGAAGAAGTTATTAATAACGGTGAGGGAAAGGAAAATAAATACAATAAAGGAATAATAAAATATCATACAACAACATTTTTTCAATACATTGAACCAAAGGAAAATAACAATGATCCAGATTATGATATTGTTAAAATAAATGGGGTTAATTTAAACGCTGTTAATGGTTTATACACATATACTTTTGATGATAAAGAAAAAGTTAATAAATATGAAATTGAAATTATCCACCGACCAAACCCCAAAATTGAAGGAGATGTTGGTGGTAATTTTAAGTTAACTATTTTAATTGAAACAATTATCCCATCATTACAATTAAAATTAATGGGATGAGGGCCAAAAAATATCGACTATGAAAAACTAACAAGTGAATTTATTAAAGACCCCAGTAATGAAAATAAAACAATTAAAAACCCTAATTATGATCAAGAAATTAATAAAGAAACAGGAACTAAAAAACAATTAATATGAATTCGCCATCAATCTAACACTCCATTCCCGTTAGATCCAGTTGACAGAGATGGAAATTTAATAAAAAGTAGCAGTATTAATGATTATGATATTGGTTATTTAGCAGAAGCGAGTGCAGTCGGAGCTGGATTTGAAAACTTTTACAATAATGACAACATTGAAAAAGTTATTCGTTATTTATCAAATGAAAATTTAGAGACTAAATTTGAAAATGGCTATCAATTAGAAAAAAACAAAACGGGAGATGTTAATACTAGTGCTGGGTGATTTCATTTTATTATTCAACAAAAACGCTTTAATGATTTAAACGGAAATACCCAAACACCATTTTATCAACACAAATTTATTTATGTTGATAAAAATAAAAGTTCAAATTATGGATATTTTTTAAATTCAGTTAATAACCAAAATGCTAGTGATTTTTGAAACACAACACAAGGAAAACATTTAAAAAATTATATGATTAACTATAAAAAGTGAAATTCAGATAATGATTTAACAAAATTAACTTATGAAGCGGTTTTATCATATTGACGAGACTATGTTTCTGATATTCGTAATCATTTAGCAGTCAATGAAAGTATCAATAATTTTAAGTCGCTAAATGATTTAAATATTAGTGCTTTGAAAATAAATGCCAAAGATATTAAAACTATTAGAAATAAAATTGAAAACTTTGTTTGACAACAAATAAATAATCTTAGTTTATTAGCAACAATAAACAAAGATTATATTATTCAAATATATAAAAATAGCCAATGACAAAAATTAACTGATGATGATTTAAACCAATTAATAACTAATCAACAAGAACAAACAAAAGAAATAATGCTAAAAATCAAAGCACTAAATACATCAATGTTGTTAATTGGTGAAACAAACCAATTTAAAGTTATTAACAACTTAAATTATGATGAAAATAAAGTCATTGATTTAAGTAAAATTAAGTATCAAAATCAAGAATATAATTTTAAAGATAAAACAAAAGATAATATTTTTAATAATTATATTATGGAATATATTAAGCAAGGTTTTAAAATTAATAAATTAGATGAAATCTTAAAAAAAGATATTGATTATCAAATATCATTACAAGGATTAAATGGCCAAAAGATTAATATTAATGATAATGAATTACAGGAATTTATGAAAAAAATTCAAGAAAATAAATATAGTGAATTAAAAATTACTATTTATGCTTTAGATAATAGTTTAAAAGCAGTTGGGAATATTTCAGTTTTTGAATTACAAGCCCAAAAAGAAAATGATATGTATCGTTATTATGATTTTAACTTTGGAATTTATAATTGACAAGAAATAAATAACGGTGGATTATTCCCTGATGGACAATGATGACAAGCCCAATATGAAAGTTGTAATTGATATAATTTAGCATGTCATATAAAAAATGCCGCAATTTGAGTTGTAAATAATATTCCGGGTGTTAAACAAGTGAATGAGTTAGCAAGTGGAGTTGGTAAAATTTTTCAAACAATATATAGTTTTTTTAGTCAAACATTTGANGTATGAAAATTTAGTCCAGCATTATATANCACAATAACAAATATATTTTTATTAATTATNTTTATGAAATTTGTACGATTAATTTAAAAAAGGACTTNTNNGTCCTTTTATTNTTTTCAATCNNTNATTNNNCCTGTNTNNTTATTAATTNNTGGTATTTTAGGTTTACCGTTTCCGTCTCAACGATAAATTGATTTATATTGATATAAATGTCATTTTCCTTCTCCTTCAATTCCTTTTCAATCTATAATATTTCAGTTTGTTTTACTTCCAAAAATACCAATATAAGTTTTACCGGTATTTCCTTCATCAATAACATCTGTTATTAACTTTCAACTACTATTTTCTGGTGGTTGTTGTGGTTCTGATGTAGGTTTATTACCCCCATTTTCATTGTTATTTGGTTTCTCACAACTAATTAATGTTGTTGTACTTGTTGTTGTTAATCCGATTACTCCTAAAATACTAAGTATCTTTTTCATATAATTTTTCCTTTCTTTTAAAATATTATAATTATTTTAACATTTTTAGTTGGGTATTTGATATATTTTATAAATTAAAGATAAAATTAATTTTTATTTACCACAGTTTTTATCGCCAATATTTATAGTCATTCATTTATCATCTATTTTTTGAGTAATAAAACTACAATTTTTACATTTTTTTAAATCTTCGTCTAGGTTTATTAAGTTA
>NZ_JXYY01000043.1:0-11368 GCF_016082235.1 Spiroplasma sp. hyd1 | reverse complement strand
AAACAATTACAGAATGAGGACATGTTACTTATCAACGAACACTTTTTAAATATTATGATCCAAATAAATTAAATAAAGATGGCAGATATGGTGGTAACCGATTTGTCTTTTTGTTAGATGCCGAAATGGGACGAAAGCCATATCAGCGAATTCATTTTGACTTGTATATTAAAGTTCTTAAGGAATTAGATTCTGGGAAACGATATCAAGATATCATTGATAAATATAAAGATTCAAAAATTACCCCAATGACTGTTTCTAATATTTTTAGAAGTATTGATTTGGCAGAAATTAATGAAAACTTTAAACATACTGCCCTTCATAATAAAATAAAAGCCGATAGCAAATACATTTATTTGGGGTTAGATGATACTTTTACTAAAATCTTTAAAAGACATAAAAAGATTGATAAGAATATGGTTCGATTAGCATATTTGCATACTGGAATTGATTGACAAAAATCTACTAAGAAACGACATTTTTCACAAAATAAGCGATTGTTAACGGTGATGTCAAAAAATGTAAATCTTAAGATGAAAGAATATCGGCAATTGTTAAAAGAATTCATTAATAATAATTATGATTTAACAGAAAAATCGTTAATAGTAATGGGTGATGGTGCTGAATGAATTAAAAAAATAGCAGAATATTTTAAATCAGACTATATTTTAGATGAGTTTCATTTAATGGCTAAAGTTCACCGTTGTTTTAATTTTCGTCGATTAAGTAAAGATTCAAAGAAAGTGCTAACAATAGAAGAAACACAGAAAAAAGCAATCTATCAAGATTTATATGCTTTTGTTCGAAAAGGGGAAGTTGATCATATCTTAGATTACTTAAAACCATTTTTAACAAAAGAAATGCAAGAAGTGTACCCATTTTTAAAGGATAAAAAAGACAAGGTTAAAGAATTAATTAAATATATTACTACAAATGCGAATGGCATTAGAAATTATCAGAATGAGTATTATATTGGTTGCCAAACAGAATCACAAATTTCATATAATGTTAAGGCATTAAAATCTTATGGAGCAAAAGCATATAGTGAAATTGTCTTTCGTACTATGTTATCGATGCGAATGGCAAAGGTTAATCAGTGAAGTCCAATTCAACTCATTATTAATGAACACATTGAAGAAGTTAAAGAAGCAACTGAGTATTATCGTCAAAATATGTGATTTCATCCAACAAATGAGAATTATGATTATGAACCAAAACAAGGTTCAGTCCCAATCTTAAAATCAAAAGAAAGAGGAATCACAAAATTAATTAGAAAAGTTCTTAGTTCAAAAAACTAATCAGTTAACAATTTGGAACAAATTTTAATAATTTGCATTTTTGCTGTTGCAGAATATAAATATTCATGGTTTAATTAGAATAACTTAAAAAGACAAAGTCTTGTTAATGCTTTTATACGAAAAAGAATTAAATTTATGTCTATTAAACAAACACTTACTTTATTCCAACATAAAGCGGTCAAAACACCAATAACGCTTTATTTTTTGGCGATTTTAGGATATAATTATTACATAGAGTTTTGGGGTTAAATTAAAGTGGGTGCTAAATAATGAAGAGCAATGACATTAAAATTTTAAAAATTAAACCAATTAAGCAAGGCTTTCTTAACAATCAGCATTCTGATTGTCAAGAGCCTTCTTTAATTGCTAAGTCACATTTTTTTGGTGGTGAAAATAGCCATTTTTTTAATAATGGTTTTTTTGCATCAAACTCATCTGTCCCAACACAAATGATGCCACAAAATTATCCTTCTTCATTAACCCAATGCCGAGAATTAAATTTAAATCTTGATAATCCTGACGCGTTAAAAGTTTTGCATACTCAAACAGAACAGTTAGAACAAGAAAAGACAAGTTTTCACCAACGGTTAGATCGAATAAAAACAACATTTGATGAAAAAGCACCTTTTCATAATGATAACCATTTACAAGAACCGCCAGTGATGAGCAAAAAGATTGATTTAACCCATTTTAATAATAACAATCCAGTTCATCGTGTTCTTAAAGATGATCAGATTGATGTTGATCGAACAGTCTTAAAAGCACAAGCGCGTGCTATTGCTCAAAAAATTGTCCAAAAAACAGAACAGGAAACAGCTCGGAAAACAAATGAGACAGTTGTTGAAAATAAACCTGTTTTAAAACCAAAATCAATTTTATCAACACATTTTCCGAAGGTTAGTGCTGTTAATCCAATTCCAAAAAAAGATGTTATTGTGACACAAAGTTATAATAATAAAACTCAAAATACAGAAAGTTCATCTTGAAAAAAATCACAACCGCTTTTTAATAATAAAATAAACTTAATTAAGGAAGAAGCAAAAAAACCGCAGACAAACGAGCCTGAACAACCAAGAACTAAACCAGAAGCTAAAGGGATTAACTTAAACGTCGCATTTGGTCGCGGTTCGGAGGTTTATGATGAAGCTGATGTTATGGAATGGGATATCACAAAACGACCAAATTTAGGACTTGATCATACGACTAATAAATATTATCTTCAAGAAGAAATAACCCCAAAAGAAGAAGAAAAGATAGGTTCTTTGCCAATAACGCAAAAAGATGAGTCTGAAACTGAAATACCACGGGCAATTGAAATTGATGAACCAGTAGGAAACTATCGAATCAATAATTTTTATGCAAGTTTGTTTGATACAGTAGAGTCAACTGCTAAACCAAGCAAACCAATTAAAAATGTTAAAATTAAACGAATTCGTGCAAAGAAGCAGGTAAAATCCAACGATGAGGATCTAAATCAAGAAAATCAAAAAAATGATGTTCAACCAGCAACTTTTTTTAGTAATAGTTATCAAATTCAACGATTACCAAACAGAAGACAAAGAATTAGTAAAATTAGGAAAAATAACATTATTACATGACGTAATCCAACGATTTTAACAGCACGGATTATGGCTGTTGTTGGTCTAATTCTTTTATGTGGTGCTTTTTTAATCTTTAATAATTGAATTAATAATTCATCATTGGATTTATATAATTTTATTACAACAACTTTTGGAGAATTTGATTTTATTCAAACTAACCAAGATTATTTTTTACCGAGCCGGTTGTTTATGATTATCTTGCTTAGTATCTATGCTATTGTTATTATTTTACCATTCTGTGTTATTCCTAATTTTAAAATTCAATTATATTTGCTTTTACCTTTTGGTTTATTATTATTAGGAAGTGTAATTGGAATTGCTTTGTATGGTTATTTTTACAGTAATAATACTTTTCTGTTAACAAGTGGTATAATGCAAATTATTAGTTATAGTTTTTTAATATTAGCAAATATCTTAATGTCAATAGGGATTTTATTCTTAAAGCGTCAAAAAAGATAACACTAAGTTTTTTAAACTTAGTGTTTTAATGTTAAAATAATATTGCTAATTATATTATTAAAGGAAGTGATTATAAATGGAAAAAGTTGTTGTCGGCTTATCGGGAGGTGTTGACTCTTCTGTTAGCTTATATTTATTACAACAAGCTGGCTATCAAGTTGAAGGGCTGTTTATGCGAAATTGAGATAGTCAATTAAATAATGATATTTTAGGGAATAAGGCAATCAATAATCCAATTTGCCCCCAAGAAGTTGATTATAATGACGCAGCAAAAGTTAGTGCTGCTTTGAAAGTGCCATTACATCGCGTTGATTTTATTAAAGAGTATTGAGAATATGTCTTTGAATATTTTATTAGTGAGTATCAAAAAGGACGAACACCAAACCCAGATATTTTATGTAATAAATATATTAAATTTGATTATTTTTTAAAGTATGCGATTAATAATTATCAAGCTGATTTTATTGCAATGGGGCATTATGCGCGGGTACAATTTAATCAAGAAATAAATGAATATCAATTATTACGAGGAGTCGATGGTGACAAGGATCAGACTTATTTTTTAAGTCAATTAAATCAACATCAATTAGCAAAAACAATTTTTCCGTTAGGAAATTTAACCAAAAAAGAAGTTCGAGAAATTGCTAATGCACAAAATTTAATAACAGCAAATAAAAAAGATTCAACTGGAATTTGTTTTATTGGTGAACGTGATTTTAAAAACTTTTTGCAAAATTATATTCCAAATCAAAATGGTTTGATTGTTGATATTGAAACAAAAGAAGTTGTTGGAACACATAATGGTATTATGTATTATACAATTGGGCAACGACGAGGATTAAATTTAGGGGGGATGACAGAACCTTATTTTGTTGCTGGCAAAAATGCGGCAAAAAATATTTTATATGTGGCAAAAAGTAGTGAAGAAAAATGACTATATTCAACTAGTTGTCTTGTAACAGATGTTAATTGAATTAATACACTGAAAACTGATCAGTTTAACTCTACAGCAAAATTTCGTTATCGCCAAAAAGATATTCCAGTTAAAGTAACGGTTTTAAGTGATGACAAATGTCTTGTTCATTTTGATAATAAAGTAAAAGCGATAACTCCTGGTCAAGCTGCCGTTTTTTATGATGGTGATGTTTGTCTTGGTAGTGGAACAATTGATGAAGTTTATTTAAATGATCAAAAACTATGTTACTTATAAGAAAGGAATATTGTAATGGCTGAAAAGATACGTGGTTATTTAAAATTAATTGTTTTTGAATCAAAGAATGGTTATCGGATTTGTAAATTTCAATTAGAAAAAGATAAAACCCATTTTATCTTTATTAAAGGTTTTTTAGCAACCTTACAACCTGATCAATTATACGAATTAACTGGTGAATTTGTTTATAATAATCGTTATGGTCAAAATTTTGAAGTTAAAGAATTAAAACAAATTGGACCCCAAAGCAATGATGAAGTTTTGAAATACTTAACAAGTAGTTTGTTTCCAACAATCGGAGCAAAAACAGCACAAAGTATTATTGATTATTATGGAAACGATATTGTTAGTAAAATTAAGGCCAATATTTTAGAACTAAAACAAATTCCAGGAGTTACTACTAAACAAGCGGATATTATTGCAAAATCATTTAACGAAATGAGCCAAGATGATGAATTAAACCATCAATTTAATCAAAAAGGGTTGTCTTTGCAAGTTTTATCATTATTAAAAACAAAATATAATGTTGATCAAATTTATGCTTTATTAACAAAAGACCCTTATTCATTACTGTTAAAAGATAATATTTCATTCAAAATAATTGATCAAATTTATTTAGCGCTTGACCAAGACCCGCTTAGTGATATTCGAATTGGTTATTATGCCTGATATTTAGCAAAAGAATTTTGTAATAATACTGGTGATACTTATTTAACATTAGATGAATTAACAGTTATTTTACAAAAACATTTTAATGATTTAACAAAAGAATCTATTTTAGCGGGGTTAAAATATAGTAAAGAAATCAACTTACTAATTTTTAAAAATGATAAAATTTATGTTGCAGAAATATATCATAGTGAGTTAAATATTGCTGCCATGTTAAGTGGTCTAAATTCAACGGATCAATATGATGAAGAAAAACTGGTAAAGCATTTAGAGAAGTTAACAAGCAAGAAACAAATTAGTTACAATGCAAATCAAACGAAAGCAATCAAAGCCGCTGTTCATTCCAATTTTTTAGTAATTATTGGTGGTCCAGGAACTGGTAAAACAACTGTAGTTGATGGAATTGTTAGTATTTTAAAGCAAGTTTATCAACAATCAAAAATTGTTTTAGCAGCACCAACCGGAAAGGCAGCAAAACGATTGCGCGAAAAAACAGGACAAAAAGCCTTAACGATTCATAAATTATTGAAATATGATGCAATTACAAATCAGTTTTTTTATAATGAAAGTAATCCGTTAGAAAATGATATTTTAATTTTAGATGAAGTTAGTATGGTTGATAGTTTGTTATTAGCTCAAATTGCCAAAGCTAGTTTAAATTTACGAAAATTAATTTTAATTGGTGATCCAAATCAGTTGCCTTCTGTTGCCTGCGGTAACACTTTACGTGATATTATCCAAAGTGATGTTTTCAATGTCATTAAGTTAGAAGAAGTTTACCGCCAAGAAGCAGGAAATGATATTTTGGAATTAAGTTATGCGATTGAGCAAGACCATTTTGAATATGATTTACTAAACAAAAAAGATTTAACTTTTATTGAAGAAACTGATCCTCATTTATTATTAACAACAATTGGTGATTTATATCAGAAACTAAATGAAGAAAAATCAGGAGATTATAATGCAATTCAAGTAATTGCTCCGATGTATAATGGTCCTGTTGGCATTAACATGTTAAACACTTATTTACAAGATAAAATAAATCGTTCTTATGGCCAAAAAGAGATTAAAATTGGTCATCGGATTTTTCGGGTTAATGATAAAGTAATGCAATTAAAAAATCGTCCCGAGTTGGAAATTTATAATGGTGATGTTGGAGTTATTGTTGATATTAAAAAAGATAGAAACTTTAACGATGTTTTATTAATAAAATATGACAACATTGTTGAATATAGTAAAGAAATGTATTACGATATTACTTTAGCTTATGCATGTAGTGTGCACAAATTGCAAGGAAGTGAATATGATAATATCATTTTTGTTATCACTAAAAGTTTTTGAATGATGTTAAAACGGAATTTAATATATACTGCAATTACTCGAGCAAAAACAAATTTATATTTAATTGGCGAACAAAGAGCTTTTTTGCAAGGTGTTAATAATTTGTCGCAAAAACGGCGAACAACGCTAGAAGAAGTTCTTAAAGATTATTAAATATAGGATTTGTTTTATTGTTGTTTTTGCTTTTATGATGTTAATTTAAAATAAATTATTTTTTTAGGCCAAAACAGTTTTTTTGTTATAATGATGGTGCTTAAAACTAAAACTATAGCAGTTTATTTTTAAGCAGACATAGAAACATATTTTATAGTTTTCATTAGTTTATATTTAGAATGTGTAATTAAATTTAGTTTTAATTACACATTTTATTTTTTTAGTGTGTGATTTTATTGGTTAATTTTAAATAGACTTCTTGCANTACTTGTTAAAAAATTGCAAATATTTGTAAAAAAGATACTAATAGAAAAATATAATTTTAATTAATTATGTTTTTTATTTAAAAATTTAATATTTTTCCACAACGAAAAATTAATTTATTATTTAAATTATTTAATTTTAAATAAATATTTTATGTTAAATATAATAATTGTAAATTATAAATTGAGGCAATTAAATTAAATCTTAAACCAAATCTTTTTCTTCGATTACGATATTTTTCTGTAATAATTTTAAATTTTTTAAGAATAGCAAAAATATTTTCAATAATAATTCTCATTTTTGAAACTAGTCTATTATATTGCTTTTGTTCTTTGTTTAAAGGGTTTTTCTTTGTTTTCTTTGTAGGTATTAGAACATTATTGTGATTTTTTTGTATTCCTTGATAACCACTATCAACTATTAATTTGGTATTTTTTAAAATTGGGATTTTTGATTCTTTAAATAAAGCATAATCATGTTTTTTTCCGAGCGAAAAACTTGTTGCAATAATTTTTTTGGTTTCTTGTTCGATAATTACTTGTGTTTTGATCGTGTGTTTTTTCTTTTTACCAGAATAAGATTGTTTTTGTCTTTTTTTGGGCGTTGGATTGGAGTTTCGGTAGCATCAATAATAATAGTTTTATCATTAAAATAATCATTTATTAGTGCTTTTTTACCAGCAAGTTGTTGAAAATCAGAGTTTTTAATTAAAATATCTTCAATTCACTTAATATTACGATAACAATTAGCCTCACTAATATCAAAACTTTTACCAAGATGAAAATAAGTCTGATATTCTCGTCAATATAATAAAGTCATCAATAATCTATTTTCTAATGATAATTTATTAGTTTTACCACCTTTTTTAAATTTTTCTATTTCAGCAACTTTTAAAATATCTAACATTTTATTAAAAGTGGATTTTTTTATTCCTGTTAATCTTAACCATTCTCTATCATTAAGAGTATTAAATTTATTATTGTTCATATTTTTATGTCCTCATAAATTATATTTTATAATAATATTTTAATAAAAAAGGGTATCGCAAGAAGTCTAATNTATTTATAGCAAACAGCTTCAAGAGTATGAGACCACTTGTTTTTTTTGTTTTTTTGTCATAATTAAAAACATATGTAGCAAAAATATGCTGAAGGGGAGACTGAAAAAATGAAAAAATTATTGGCGTTATTGGGTATTTCTGCTTTCACTGTAACAGGAGCTAGCACAATTGTTAGTTGTCATCGAGGGAGCGACTCAGATGATTCAAATACTGGAGCAGCAAAGGATGCCGAGACTTTAAATAAAATTTCGCAACGCATTTCAAATGCATTTTTAGAGTATGCTCGCACTAGAAACACAATTAATAGTAAGGATTATCAACCAACATTTGATGAGTTATATACTATGGTTGATAAAACGACACAAAGTAAAGCATTAGATCAAAATGATCCTAAAGTTGTTGGTGCTTTACAAATTTTAAAAACTAGTTTTATGGCTGTTTTTAACAATGTGAATCAACAAATTATTAATGATTATTCAAATTATTATATTGATACTAAACCAATTGATTTATCTGAAGATAGTTTAAAATATAATTTAAATTTTATTGATACAGAAAAATTAGCAAAGTTAGCAAATAATCCAGCTGTTAAAGATGTTAAAGCAACCCGATTAGATTTTAGTTTTAGTTTTAAGGTTAATTTTAAAAATTTAGCAACTACTTCAAATTACTTTATTCAATATGTTATTACTGATGATCCAAAGACAATGGGGGATGTTTTACGTGGTGTTGTTGAAAAACTTTCAAAAGTAATTGTAAAATTTTTTGTTAAAGAAGGAACATTCCAAATTGATAAAACTCCAGGTTTTGAAGAAATTTATAATGATTTTAATGTTAACTATACCCAAGGCTTTCGTGATTTAGATAATATTATTTTAGCAAAATTAAAAAAAGCCATTGCGGAAGATTCTGATTCAGCAAACCTTGTTGGAAGTATTAAATATAATGATTCATTAACGTTATTAACGTTATTAACAAGCGCTATTAATAACAGCACAAATGGGGTTGATCTTGTAACTGAAAAAACAGCTTCTTATGTTTGAGCCGGAATGGGTTATCAACCAGATAAAATTACACCAGAAAACTTTGTTACATTTTATCGTTCATTAGTTAATATTTTTAATACAGGACATAATAGTTTAAATTTAGCTTATTTTAATGTTAATTTATCAAAAATGTTAGTTGCTGGATTTCCATTATTGGGGGCAGTTATGAACGGTGGTGAAGCATTAAAAGTTCAAGTTGAAATTACAAAAGATGGTTTGGATAAAAAACTACTGGAATATGGAAAATTGGTAACAGCTTTTTATAAACATTTTTGTCTTGAATCAAATAAAAATTCTGGGGTTTGACATCTTAGTGAGGCCGCCTTTAATAAAATTTTAGCTTTACCAGAATATAAATATCAAAAGGTTTTAAGAATTTTAATTGATGATTTTAAAGCATCTCCTGAGGCCAAAGGCTTATCAGGATTAGATATTTTTACAACAGGTGATTGAAAAAAACGTGGTCATGATGTTACTTTAAATGATACAAAAGATACTTTTTCATTACGTCGTGGTACGGTCTGAAACTTTGATCTAACTTTTGGGACAAATAATGCCGTTTATTATACTGGGTGAACATCAACATTATTTACATTACAATTTACTAAAAAATAACATTAACTTAAAAAGCAAGAAAGTTCTTGCTTTTTTTATTTTAATATTAGACTTCTTACATTACTTGTTAAAAAATTGCAAATATTTGTAAAAAAGATACTAATAGAAAAATATAATTTTAATTAATTATGTTTTTTATTTAAAAATTTAATATTTTTCCACAACGAAAAATTAATTTATTATTTAAATTATTTAATTTTAAATAAATATTTTATGTTAAATATAATAATTGTAAATTATAAATTGAGGCAATTAAATTAAATCTTAAACCAAATCTTTTTCTTCGATTACGATATTTTTCTGTAATAATTTTAAATTTTTTAAGAATAGCAAAAATATTTTCAATAATAATTCTCATTTTTGAAACTAGTCTATTATATTGCTTTTGTTCTTTGTTTAAAGGGTTTTTTTGTTTTCTTTGTAGGTATTAGAACATTATTGTGATTTTTTTGTATTCCTTGATAACCACTATCAACTATTAATTTGGTATTTTTTAAAATTGGGATTTTTGATTCTTTAAATAAAGCATAATCATGTTTTTTCCGAGCGAAAAACTTGTTGCAATAATTTTTTTGGTTTCTTGTTCGATAATTACTTGTGTTTTGATCGTGTGTTTTTTCTTTTTACCAGAATAAGATTGTTTTTGTCTTTTTTTGGGCGTTGGATTGGAGTTTCGGTAGCATCAATAATAATAGTTTTATCATTAAAATAATCATTTATTAGTGCTTTTTTACCAGCAAGTTGTTGAAAATCAGAGTTTTTAATTAAAATATCTTCAATTCACTTAATATTACGATAACAATTAGCCTCACTAATATCAAAACTTTTACCAAGATGAAAATAAGTCTGATATTCTCGTCAATATAATAAAGTCATCAATAATCTATTTTCTAATGATAATTTATTAGTTTTACCACCTTTTTTAAATTTTTCTATTTCAGCAACTTTTAAAATATCTAACATTTTATTAAAAGTGGATTTTTTTATTCCTGTTAATCTTAACCATTCTCTATCATTAAGAGTATTAAATTTATTATTGTTCATATTTTTATGTCCTCATAAATTATATTTTATAATAATATTTTAATAAAAAAGGGTATCGCAAGAAGTCTATTATGTTAAAGAATTTTAAAGATAGTATGCACCAGATGTAGGCCGCAATTTTGCCGCGTTTTATCAGTGGACCGAATAAAGTAAGTGTTTACTGGATTTTACCAGCAAACACTTACTTTATTCCAACAGTGTTGTCGTTTTAGGAAAAAGTTTACTTTTAACTTGCATTTTAAAATTAAACTTTATATTATTACTTTAACAACTTTAAAAAGCAATTTTGGAATGTTACGGGAATTAGGTGAAACTCCTAGGCTGTCCCAGCAACTGTAAAGTGGATGAAAGCTAACATATGCCATTGAGAAGATACTTCTTGAGAAGGAATAGCGAGTAAAGTGAAACTGAGCCAGTAGACCGATCTAAAAAACATTGATATTTTATCAGTGCTGCCTTTATAGTTATTATCCCTGGGGTTGGATAGTTAATTATTTATTAGTGAAAAACTATTAAATAATAATTTGAAAGACGTCAAAAAGCGTTTTTTAGTTGTTAATTTAAAGCGATAATCCTATTAGGGCATTATTTAAAATAATAATAATTAA
>NZ_JXYY01000042.1:0-11630 GCF_016082235.1 Spiroplasma sp. hyd1 | reverse complement strand
AAGAACCAATTCTATCATTAGTAAATAATGTTGCAAAAAGTAATAAGGCTGTTCGTGCTGGTTTAATATCACGGTTATTATCAAAACATGGCAAAGCATTTACTTGGCGTTTACAACTTGCTTTTACTTCTCGAAATAAAGGTAAATTTACTTTAACAATTATTTTATTTTTCTTTTCATCATTATTGTTAATCTTAATGTTAGGAGCAACAAATATTGCCAAATCAATTACCGGTGGGATGTTTAATATGTTAAATAGTAAATTAGATCATACTTTAACATTTAATAATTTTCCCCGAATTAACGAGAATGGACAAGCAAACGGACAATTGACTATTAGCGATCAAGATTATCAACAATATGATTTTAAGTTTAAGTCTTATCATAATCTTAGTGATATTACAAAAACTAATCAGACTGCCACAACCTTTCATAACGCCTTTAATAAAATTGATCCAACTTCACCAATGGCAGGACAACAATATATTGCTTTACTACAAAAATATAAAGTTCAAGATCAAAGCGGGGATAATCAATATTTGTATCTAAAAGATTTAAAAACAATTTTCAGTCTAATGAGTACGAATAATACTTTTTATCAAAATAAATTTGATCCAAGTATTTATCCAAATTTAATGAGCTTAATGTTAAATGCAATTATGATGGATGATAATGCTAATTCAGTTGTAACTTTTAATGACTTCTGATATAACCCCAATCAAGAAACAACTTTCTATTCGCTTCCAGTTATTTTAGATAGTAATCTTGATGAACCAAGAATGACAATTAAAGGAATCAATAACAATGGTAATATTGGAGGATACTATAATAATGCATTGAATTGAGAAGGAATTTCGCAACAACAAATCGATAAAATTTTTAATCCAACAAATACACCAAATAAAATTAAAGGATTAATTTCTTATAAATTAGCACGGAATGCTAATTATAAAATTGGTGATACTTTCAAAGTAAAAACAGAGACACCAAATAAAACTAGTGTTGAAGTTGAGATTATTGGGATTATTAAAAATAATACGGTTACTGATGACATTTATACTAGTTATGATAATGTTATGCATAATTTGTTTGTTGCAAATACAATTGATCCAAAACAACCAGAGACAAATATTTACAATGGCTTGTATTCACAACAAAAAATGTATGAGGGTAAAATTAATTTAAAAAACATGGCAGAATCAATTAAAAATTTAAAATTCATTGGGAATAATTTAGTAATTGCTGCTAGTCATAATCAATCAATTTGAGATGCCTTACTTAATATTGATACAAAAACAGTAACCGCAACTCTAATTAGTGGAATGGCAGGAACAGGATCAACAGGAAAAGATTTTGGAATGTTACCGTTAAACATTCTTCGAACTTCAGTTGATGATATGTTAACAAAAATGAACAGTTCAATGTTAATGTTTGAACTATTAGTTGTGTTAATTATTTTAATCTTGTTAGTAGTTGTTGTGATGGTTATTATTGATGAATTAATTCCAATTATTTTAACAATGAAAGCAATTGGATATAATAATGGCAAAATTAACTTTGTTGTTATGGGTAGTTATGTGATCGGGGTTATTATTACCTTTATTGTTGCTTGAGTTGTTTCAATCTTAATTTGGCAAGGCCTTGGGATTTTAATCTACAATCTCTTTAAAATTGTTTTAAATATTCCAATTGATATTAAAGGACCATTAATCGCTTTAGCTATTATTACTATCATTTTATTGACTTCATGATTTACTGCAATGAACTCAATTAAAAAACACCGTGTAACAGAAATTACTAATTAAAATTACTTTGTCATAATTAAAAAAACAATCAAAATAACTTTAATAATAGTATTATTAAAGTTATTTTAATGCTGTTTAAATTAATATTAAAAATAAAGGCAATTTATTGAATTTATAATCATTTTTTATTAATATTTACTTAATGACTATTAATTAAAGAAGGAACTAAAAAGATGAAAATAGGGAATATTGATATTAAAGGGCAAGTTTTCTTAGCACCAATGGCAGGAATTACCAATGAGGCATTTCGGATTATTTGCCATGAGTTAGGAGCAGGATTAGTTTATGCTGAGATGGTTAGTGATAAAGCAATTTTGCAACGAAATGAACGAACTTTGCAAATGATTAAGGTAAATAAATTAGAACACCCAATCTCAATGCAAATTTTTGGGACTGATGTTGAAACATTTGTTGAAGCAGCTAAATATGTTGATCAAAACAGTGATTGTGATATTATTGATATTAATATGGGTTGCCCAGCACCCAAAATTGCAATTAAATCACAAGCGGGTTCATTTTTATTAAAACATCCACAGCGTGTTTATGAAGTTGTTAAAGCAGTTGTTGAAAATGTTAGGAAACCAGTAACTGTTAAAATTCGTATTGGTTGAGATGAAGAAAATATCAATTGTGTGGAAATTGCAAAATATTGTGAACAAGCGGGAGCAAAAGCAATTGCAGTCCATGCTCGAACACGTAATCAGTTTTATTCAGGAAAAGCTGATTGAAGTTGAATTAAAAAAGTAAAAGAGAATGTTAGTATTCCAGTGATTGGAAATGGTGATGTTTTTAGTTGTGAAGATGCTAAACGAATGTTAGATGAAACGGGTTGTGATGCCGTTATGCTTGCTCGTGGTGCACAGGGGAATCCTTGGATATTTAAACAAATTCAACATTTTCTTGATACCGGTGAAAAAATTGAGCAACCATCGTTAGATGAATGACAAAGCATCATTTTCCGTCATGCGGAATTATTATTAAATTTAAAAGGAGAACGTGTTGCTGCTAGTGAAATGCGAAAGAATTTAGCATTTTATTTTAAAGGAAAACCAGAGGCAACAAGCTATAAAACACGAGCTACACAAATAAATACAATATTTGAGTTAAAAACGCTTGTTAATGAATATATTGACTATTATAATAATAATAATAATTTTGTTAAATAATAAAAGGAGAGTTAAAATGGAAAAACGCAGTTTTACAGAACAAGAACAAATTAGACGTGATAAATTAGAAAAGTTAATTAAAGATGGCCATAATCCTTTTATAATTGCAAAGTTTGAACGGACACATACTAGTAAAGAGGTTAATGAACAATTTAATAGTTTATCAAAAGAAGAATTAAATGCAATTGATAATAAAGCAATAGTAAAAATTGCTGGACGAATCAAAACATTTCGTGAAGCAGGGAAAGCTACTTTTGCAACCTTACAAGATCAAAATGGGATTTTTCAAATTTATGTTCGTAATGATGAAATTGGCGATGCAAAATACCATGAATTTGTTGACTTTGATTTAGGTGATATTATTGGTGTTAGCGGAGTAATGATGAAAACGAATACTGGTGAGTTAACAGTTCGTGTAAAAGAATTTGTTTTATTATCAAAAGCTTTACGTCCATTACCAGATAAGTATTATGGAATGACTGATATTGAGGAAAAATATCGTCGTCGTTATGTTGATTTAATTATGTCAGCTGAAACAAAAGATATTTTTATTAAACGAAGTAAAATAATTGCTTTAATGCGTGACTTTTTTAATAACAAAGGATATTTAGAAGTTGAAACCCCAGTTTTACAACCAATTCATGGTGGAGCTGCAGCAAAACCATTCACAACACATCATAATGCCTTAGATATGAATTTCTATTTACGTGTAGCAACTGAACTACCATTAAAACGATTAATTGTTGGTGGTTTTGAGGGGGTTTATGAAATTGGTCGTTTATTTAGAAACGAGGGGATGGATACTCGTCACAATCCAGAATTTACAACCGTTGAAATTTATATTGCATATCAAGATATGAGTTTTTTAATGCAATTAACAGAAGATACAATTTGTTATATTGCAAAAAACATTTTAAATAAAGATGAAACAGAATATGATGAGGTGACAATTTCATTTAAACAGCCATGAAAGCGCTGACATATGATTGATGCAATTAAAGAGATTATTGGTGTTGATTTTTGAAAACCAATGACTTTTGAAGAAGCAAAAAAAAATGCGAAAGAGAAAAATGTTGTTATTGAAAAATTTCATAATTCAGTTGGACATATTATTAATTTATTTTTTGAAGAATTTGTTGAAGATAAATTAATCCAACCAACATTTATTTATGGTCATCCTGTTGAAGTTTCACCATTAGCAAAAGCAAATGCCCAAGATCCACGTTTTACTGACCGTTTTGAATTGTTTATTAAAGGTCGTGAATATGCTAATGCTTATTCAGAATTAAATAATCCCGTTGAACAATATGATCGTTTTGTTAGTCAGTTAGCAGAACGTGATAACGGTAATGATGAAGCACAAGAGTTGGATATTGATTTTGTTGAAGCATTGGAATATGGAATGCCACCAACGGGTGGTTTAGGAATTGGGATTGATCGTTTAGTTATGTTATTAACAGAACAAGACTCAATTAAAGATGTCTTATTATTCCCTCATATGCGACCAAGAGGAAAATAGGTGATTATATATATGGCATACGATATCCAAATTGGATATAGTTCAATTTTAACATTACGAGAAACAGTAGAGGCAATTAGTTTAGTTAAGCGTGAATTGGTTCGTCGTTTTATTATTCAATTTAATCTTTTAAAAGTTGATGCGCCTTTAATTAGTAGCGAAGAAAAAGGTTTAAATGATGATTTTCAAATGACAGAGCGCCCAATTGATTTTGACATTTCACCAAGTAATTTAGTTGGTGAAATTTTGCAATCACACAATAAATGACGAAGAAGTGCAATTGTTCGTTATGAATTAAATGAAAATGAAGGAATTCTAACAACAGCAATGGTGCTTCGTCGTGATATTAAACAATCAAATAGCCAGGCCGTAACTTTTAGCGAAATTGGATTTGATTTATTATTGGATGAGGAAAAAATTACACTATTAAAAATTCAAGAAACAATTGATAAAGCGATTAATATTATTAGTGAAGTTGAAGATATTTTATTATTAAAATTTCCACAATTAAATAAAAAATTTGGAAAGAAATTAAATTGAACAAGTAATACTGAATTGCAAAAGGCGATGCGATTATTAAGCCACCATGAACGCTTAAACCGTTATACAAGAGAACATGGGGCGACAATTTTATATGGTTTAAAAAAAGTTATTACTAACAACATAATTGAAATTAGTGAATCACAAGATGTTTTTAATTGAGAATTATATGCAAAAATTTTTGTTTATGATTTTGTTTTAGAAAAAGCAATTTGTATTGGTTATTGTGCTGCTAGTGTTAATCGTGATGTTTTAAAAGAACAATTAGCTGTGTCAAAAGAAACAATTAAATTAAAAACAGAATATGATGCGAAAGTAGCAAAAGATGAATTGCCAGTAACATTATCATTTGGTCTTTATAAATCACAGTTAGATTTATTTTTATTAGAAAAACAACATATTGGTGAAGTAATTGCTTCCGTTTGGAGTGATGATTTTTTAAAATATGCTGAAAAAAATGGAATTGATATTTTATAAATGAAAAATTATACGGTAATTATTGTTGCAGCAGGGAATTCATCACGCTTTAAACAAAAAAATAATAAATTATTATATCAAATTAATGATAGTAATACCGTTATTGAAGAAACCTTAGCCTTGTTCTTAAGTGATCCTTTTTGTACGGAAATTATTGTTGGTGTTAATGATGAAATACTAAACTTTTTATTAAAGAAAAATTATCAAGATCAAAGGCTTCAGTTTGTCCTGGGCGGATTAGAACGAGTTGATACAATTCATCATTGTTTAACTAATCATAAAATTAAAAATGAAATGGTAATGATTCATGATGGTGTTCGTTGTTTTGTTAGTTTAGATTTTATTAATAAATTAAATCAAACTTTTTACAAAGAAAATTATGAAGTTTTAATTCCAATGTTACCAATAACAGAAACACTTAAAAAAGTTAATCATTTTTTTGTTGAAAAAACAATTAACCGTGATGAGTATTTTACGATTCAAACGCCACAAGTTTTTAAAACAGTGTTATTATATAATGTTTATGATGAATACTTTCGTACGAAAAATAAAAAAATAATTTATGATGACAGTTATTTAGTTGAATTATTTGCCAAAAATACAAAGATTCATACAATACTGGGGGAAAAGCAAAATATTAAAATAACTTATTTTGATGATTTAAAATTATTAAATTTAGGTAAATAAACCTTACAATTATAACTAATATAAGGTATAATTGACAACGAGTTAATAATGCTTTGATGATGATTATTAGCTCCTTGTCCGAATAGGACCTAGACCAAGAGGAGGAAAATAAAGTGCGTAAGTACGAAGTTATGTATATCTTAAATCCAGAAGCAGCGAATTTAGACGAATTAGAAGGTCGTCTACATAAAATTTTAGAAGCTAATGGTGGAAAAATTGAAGAACACGGTAAATGAGGGATTAGAACTTTAGAATATCCAATTAAAAAGAAAACAAAAGGATACTATGGTGTATTAATTGTTAATACGACCTCAGAAAATATTGATGAGTTTGTTCGTATCAGTCACATTAAGCAAGATGTATTACGAATTTTAGTAATTAATACTGAAAAAGAAAAAGGATATATTCAATCAACTGTTTATGCAAAAACAGAAGTTAAGAATGATAAGCCAGACCGTGAACGTAAACCGGGAAATAAAAGACCAGATTATTATAGACGTAATGAACAACGCGTTGAAGGTGAAGAACCTAGAACAACAAAACCAGTTGAAGCAAAAGAATAATTTAGGAGGGTGAAAGAGGTATGTTAAATCGAGTTTCATTAGTAGGAAGAATAACACGTGATTTAGAATTAAAAAATTCTGTTAATAATAAACCATTTGTGGCTTTTACCTTAGCAGTAAATAATAATTTTAATGATCAAGCATCATTTATTTCATGTTTTGCTTGAAATAAAACAGCAGAAAATATGGCCCGTTATTTAAAAAAAGGTTCATTAATTGCTTTAGATGGTCGTTTACAAACAAGAACAGATAATGTTAATGGACAAATGACAACAATTATGCAAGTAATTGCAGAAACTGTTTCGTTTTTAGATTCAAGAGGGACAGGGACTACGGCTAATATGGGAACCCCAACACCAAATTCTAATGATCTTAATAATATGACTTCTTTCAATCAAACAGAATCACAAGATAATAATGATAGTATTAGTTTTGATGGTGATGATGCAATTTTATGAGATTAAAAAGAAAGGAACCAAATAATGAATCCAAAATTTAAACGTTTTAAAAAGCAATGTTATTTTACAAAAAATAAAATAACATATATTGATTACAAAGATATTGAATTATTAAAAAAATTTATTTCTGGTAATGGGCAAATCTTGCCGAAGAGAGTTACTGGAACAACATCTAAAAATCAAAGGATGTTAGCAATAGCAATTAAAAGAGCACGTCAAATGGCATTATTACCATTTGTCATTGATTAAAATACTTATAAAAATAAGTATTTTTTCTTTTTTAGTGTAGAATTAATATGCTGTAAGGCATAATAAAAAGTTAAGGGATGACATTATGATAGAGAATCCAAAATTTAGTGATGTTTTTAAAACAGAAGCAAAAGAAAAAAAGGGAAGAATCGGTTGCAAATAATTAAGTACATCTTAATTTGTTTTGTGCCATTTTTGTATGGTTTCATTTGTGCGTGAGCTTTTTGAAATCCATTAGCTAAAATTGGAAGCATTCCGATGGCAATTGTTGATAATGATAATCCACCTTGTGTAGCTTATGTTGTTAAAAAAACTGGTGCTGATGAAAATAATTTATTAACTTCACCATTTGTTGAATATTTGTATGTTAATACTGTAGCAGAATGTCAGGAAAAAAGTCAAGAATGGTTNGATAANTAANNTNNAAANATTNNATNAAAANANNNATAAANNANAATAGACTTCTTGCATTACTTGTTAAAAAATTGCAAATATTTGTAAAAAAGATACTAATAGAAAAATATAATTTTAATTAATTATGTTTTTTATTTAAAAATTTAATATTTTTCCACAACGAAAAATTAATTTATTATTTAAATTATTTAATTTTAAATAAATATTTTATGTTAAATATAATAATTGTAAATTATAAATTGAGGCAATTAAATTAAATCTTAAACCAAATCTTTTTCTTCGATTACGATATTTTTCTGTAATAATTTTAAATTTTTTAAGAATAGCAAAAATATTTTCAATAATAATTCTCATTTTTGAAACTAGTCTATTATATTGCTTTTGTTCTTTGTTTAAAGGGTTTTTCTTTGTTTTCTTTGTAGGTATTAGAACATTATTGTGATTTTTTTGTATTCCTTGATAACCACTATCAACTATTAATTTGGTATTTTTTAAAATTGGGATTTTTGATTCTTTAAATAAAGCATAATCATGTTTTTTTCCGAGCGAAAAACTTGTTGCAATAATTTTTTTGGTTTCTTGTTCGATAATTACTTGTGTTTTGATCGTGTGTTTTTTCTTTTTACCAGAATAAGATTGTTTTTGTCTTTTTTTGGGCGTTGGATTGGAGTTTCGGTAGCATCAATAATAATAGTTTTATCATTAAAATAATCATTTATTAGTGCTTTTTTACCAGCAAGTTGTTGAAAATCAGAGTTTTTAATTAAAATATCTTCAATTCACTTAATATTACGATAACAATTAGCCTCACTAATATCAAAACTTTTACCAAGATGAAAATAAGTCTGATATTCTCGTCAATATAATAAAGTCATCAATAATCTATTTTCTAATGATAATTTATTAGTTTTACCACCTTTTTTAAATTTTTCTATTTCAGCAACTTTTAAAATATCTAACATTTTATTAAAAGTGGATTTTTTTATTCCTGTTAATCTTAACCATTCTCTATCATTAAGAGTATTAAATTTATTATTGTTCATATTTTTATGTCCTCATAAATTATATTTTATAATAATATTTTAATAAAAAAGGGTATCGCAAGAAGTCTATTATAAAAATTNATATTNCAAAACTACTATTAATATGACCCTTAATAAAAATATTCTTATTTTTATTAAATCCTACTTTAAAACAATTATTTCATTACTAATAATTTCAATAATAACTTATAGACAGTGTGTAATACAAAAATAAACAACAAAATTATTTAATCAACTCACATAAAAGCTAGTGTGCCATAGCTAAGATATATGATCAGTAATAATAAATATTAAAATCCTTTAACCATAACACGGAAAAAGTTTAAAATCTTAATGATAACAAAAATACCAAATGGAATTAAAATAATTCACGCATCACCTAAAAAGGTCATTAATTGTGGTAATACAGCATAAATTGCTTCTTTAACTTTCATCATTGCTTGNCCTAANCCACTTCAAATAGAACCCATTCCATCTGAAATAGTAGGTTTATCACCAACTGCTAAAAAATTAATTGCTGTTGTTAAATACATACCTAACATTATTTCTTATCCTCCTTATTTTCAATTTCTTTTTTATCTTTTTTCTTTCCTCGAATTTGGCGAATTTTTTGATAAATTGATAAACCAATTCANGCAAAAATACCTAATATAATAACAACACTAAAAATTGTCGTTAATCAAACTGGCATAATATATCTCCTTTCAATAAATTAAAAAATTGAAATTTGCAAACTCGNTCNGCTCGTTGTCGCTTTGCTCCATTAAAAAACATTNTTGAATAAATTATCCGCTAATAAATTACGCGGAATAATTTATTCTTTNACTTTTTAATTTCAATATCNTTTGCAATCTTATTGACAGTATTAATAACANTATCTTTACCATACTTTTTCACTAACGACCNCAAAATCAAATATTGCTTTGTTTGCATAATTCCAACCTCCTATAATTAACTTAAAAAAGTTAACTAAATTGATAGTTAACTTTTTATGGTTTGGCATTTACAATTTACATTAAAAACTATTATTAATAGTTTTAAGAGATTTTGCTTTTAAAAAAGTAATACGGATAAAAATGCTAATACTAAAACAAATAAAAATTCAAAATGTTATTGATTAAAAAATATTATTCATTAGAGTAATAAATTTATAAAACTTACTATCAAATAAAAAATCTGTTAACATTTTTATCGTTCTCATTTTTACATAATATAATTTTACAAAAAAAGCAAAGGGGTACCCCTGCTTTATTTTAATAAAATTAAACTATTTAAGTTCAACTAAAGCACCTGCCGCCACTAATTGACCTTTAATTTCTTCAGCTTCTTCAGATTTTACTTTTGATTTAATTACTGCTGGTAATTTATCAACTATTGCTTTCGCTTCCATTAATTCTTTTCCAGTAATTTCTCTTACTAATTTAATAATTGCAACTTTAGATGCTCCTGGATCTGTTAAAACAATATCAACTTCTGAAGGTCCCGCTGCTGCTCCACCTTCTGCTGGTGCTGCGGCAACTGCTGCTGCAGCAACAACGCCAAAATGATCTTCAATTGCTTTAACTAATTCATTTAATTCTGATAATTTCATTTCTTCTAATGCTTTAATAATATCATCTTTTGATAATGCCATAATATTTTCCTCCTCATTAAGAATTACATTTTTATAAAATATTGAATAAATTAATTACTCACTTTTCGCTTTAGCAATTTCTTTAACCGCTATCGCGAACATACGTAATGGGTATAATAAGCTTGATGCAAACATTGCAAGTAATTCGTCTTTTGTTGGCAATAAAGCAATTTCAATAATTGCTTTTGTATCCAAGACTTTACCTTCATAAATTCCGGCTTTTAATTTTAAAGCTGGATGCGTTTTTGCAAATTTTGCCAAAGTTTTTGCGGCAGCCATCTGTTCTCCTACACCAAACGCAAAAGCATTAGGACCTGTTAAATAATGATCTAATTCTGCAAATCCCGCTTCTTTAGCAGCCAAGCTCACTAAGTTATTTTTATATATTTTAATGGTTACATCCTGTTTTGTAAGCATTCTTCTTAGTTCTGTAAATTCAGCAACTGTTAATTTTTGATATTCAACAACAACTGCTGAGTTAGCAGTTTTGAAGTTATTAACAATTTCACTAACAACTGCTGTTTTAATTTTCATTGCTGGCTTCATTCTTTGCCTCCCCATAATAATTCAATAAAACAAAGGCAATTAACCAAATAGATTAATTGCCTGAAACATTATAATAATATAAAAACATGTAACTGTTCAATATCTCAATAATGCCTTGGCAACATAATTAAGATTTAATAAAAATCCGTTGCTGTCTCTGGTATTTTGATGACTAAGGTATAATACCAAGAATTATCATATTATAATTTTTCTTAAAAGTCAAATAATTATTATCATAATAAAAACCTTTTTCCATATATTGTACTTTCTTCATAAACAAGTAAGTATTTATTTTAAACAGAAAAAGGTCTTATTATCAGCCTTACAATATCACAATGTAAAACTTGAAAATATTTTTTACATAATTATTAATTTTCTTCATAAGTTTTTACACTAGCAAGATTATAAATTAAATTTTAACTAAATTTTGATAAAAAGTTAAAAATATGTGGAGTAACTAATAACTCAATCTTTGAATTTTTTCCACTTATTTCTGTTGTTTTATAAAAAACATCTTGCACAACTCATCC